>JAQVQN010000135.1 GCA_028701555.1 Kiritimatiellia bacterium
TTGTCAGAACCTAAAAAGAGAGCGCGTTAATTACAATGACCATCACCGAAAAGATTCTGGCCCGCGAATCGGGCGCGAAAATCGTTACTCCCGGCGACAACATCTGGGTGAACGCCGGTATCCTGCTGACGCATGATGTTTGCGGGCCAGGGACAATAGGAATTTTTAAACGTGAGTTCGGCGCGGCGGCAAAGGTCTTCGATCCCGAAAAAATCGTGATTCTGCCGGACCACTACATCTTCACAGCGGACGAGAAGGCGCACCGTAATGTCGACACACTGCGTGCCTTTGTCAAAGAACAGGGGCTGCCGTATTTTTACGATCCCGGTACAGAAAGTTATTGCGGCGTCTGTCACGTGGCATTGCCGGAGCTGGGGCACGTACGCCCTGGCGAGACGATCTTCGGGACGGACTCGCACACTTGCACGCACGGGGCACTGGGTGCTTTCTCGACCGGCATCGGCAACACGGATGCGGGTTTCATACTTGGTGCCGGCAAACTGCTGGTCAAGGTGCCGCAGACCATGCGCTTCGTGCTGGACGGCGAGATTCCGGCGTGGCTATCGGCTAAGGACCTGATCCTGCACATCATCGGCGACATCGGCGTGGACGGGGCAACCTATTGCGCCATGGAGTTTGCAGGTTCCGCGATTGCCGGACTGAGCATTGACGAGCGCTGCACGATCTGCAACATGGCAGTCGAGGCCGGCGCCAAGAACGGGATTATCGCCCCGGACCAGAAGGCTCTGGACTATGTTAACGCACGCACCAAGAAGCCGTACGAGCCGGTCTACGGCGATGCCGCTGCCAAAGTCGCGTCCGAGCGTGTCTATGATGTCTCCAAACTCGAGCCGGTTGTGGCGCGTCCGCACCTGCCGGACAACAAGGCGCTGGCCCGCGCCTGCCGCGATGTCAAGGTCGACCAGGTGTATATCGGGTCCTGCACCGGTGGCAAGCTGGACGACTTCATTATGGCTGCGAAAGTGCTCAAGGGCCGCCAAGTCGCGATCCGGACTTTGATTGTGCCGTCAACCCGCACGGTTGAGCGTGGGCTGGACGAGACCCGGATCGATGGACAGAGCCTGCGGCAGATTTTTGAAGTGGCCGGGGTAGAGCCGATCGCGCCGCCGACATGCGCCGCGCGTCTTGGCGGGCCGATCGACACCTTCGGACGAACGCACGGCAACGAAGTGGTGGTCAGTACAACCAACCGTAATTTCATCGGGCGCATGGGGTCGAAAGATTCTCAGATTTATCTGGCTTCGCCCTATACCGCTGCGGCGACGGCGGTAACCGGACACATCACTGACCCGCGCGACCTGTGACACGGCCCGAGTGAGCTTTGTTAGTGCGCTGTTTTGTTTTTAAACGGAGAATGCAATGCCTAAAGATACCATGATTCGCGGGCCTGTTTACGTGCTGGGCGACAACATCGACACGGATCTGCTGATCCCTGCATGCTACCTTAATTTGGTGCCGACTATTCCCGAGGAGTACCGCAAGCTCGGCTCTTACGCATTGGCGGGGCTGCCGGACACCTTCCCGAAATTCGCCTGCAACGCGGACGGCACTACGCCTTATCCGATCGTGATCGGCGGGCGCAATTTCGGCTGCGGTTCTTCGCGCGAGCATGCGCCGATCGCGCTGGGAGCGGCCGGAGCCAAGGCCGTGGTGGCGGAGAGCTATGCGCGAATTTTCTTCCGCAATTCTGTGGCCACTGGTGAGGTTTTCCCGCTGGAGTCCGAGCAGCGGCTGTGCGAGGTGTTCAAGACCGGCGACGAGGCCGAGGTGGATATCGCAAAAAACACCATCATGCGGCTGTCTGACAACAAGGTTTACGCGCTCAAGCCGGTCGGGGCAGTCGCGCCGGTGATATCCGCTGGCGGCATGTTTGCCTATGCCCGTGAGATTGGGATGATCCAACCATGAGTGCTAGAAAAACCCGAGTCATTGCGATCGCGAACCAGAAAGGCGGCGTCGGCAAAACCACCACCGTGGTCAACCTCGCCGCCGCGCTCGCGCAGATGAAAAAGACGGTGCTGGTTATAGATCTGGATCCGCAGGCCAACGCCACCAGCGGTCTGGGTTTGGCACCGCAGCCGGGCACCAGTCTGTACGCAGTGCTGACCGGCGCACAGGACGTGGCGGACATTATACTGCCGACGCCCTACGAGAACATCAACATCATTCCGTCCGAGCTTGACCTAGCAGGAGCGGAGATCGAGATTGCGCGGCAGGATAACCATCTGGCGGTGGTGCGCAACGAACTGGATCGTGTGCTGGCGGCAGGCGTTTTTGATTACGTGCTGATGGACTGTCCTCCGTCGCTGGGCATCCTGATGACTTCCTCGCTGGCGGCGGCCGACGGTATCGTGGTGCCGATGCAGTGCGAGTATTATGCCATGGAGGGGCTGAGCGTGATAACCGCCCTGATCGGCCAGTTGCGCGACAACGGGGTCAACCCAGGCCTGGAGCTTGAAGGCATCTTGATGACCATGTTCGACGGGCGCACCCGGTTGGCCACGGACGTGGTGGCGGAGGTGCGCTCGCACTTCGGAGACAAGGTTTACGAGACAATGATCCCGCGCAACGTGCGCATCAGCGAGTCGCCCAGCTTCGGCCAGCCCGTGGTGTTTTACGATGCCCTCAGCAAAGGTGCCGAGGCCTACCTAGCCTTCGCCGCCGAATTCGCCCGGCGCACACCCGCAGGCGGGTTGCCTGCAGAGCATGGACAAGCTGATGGATGAGCGAAATTAACCTATTGTTCGGTTACTTCAAGGAACTGCACTCTGAGATCGACGCCGTATATCCGGACGCGGATAAGCAGGCGTTTTTTTATAATTGATGCGGGCATCTGAACCTAATTCGTTAGCGAGCCGGGAGCTGGATGCTGATTTCCGAGATCTCGAAAGCGTGAGGCTCGGCGGCCGCTTCCGGATACAGCCACTTCCCGAAGCAGAGTGAGATCGACTCCAGACGGGAAACGCGCAGAGTTGTGCCAGCGCGATCCGGCATGGTTTGGTCCCAGTGCGTGAACAGCCTCAAGTTGCGGACAGGGATCTCCAGCTTTTGCCACTGCGCGGTCAACGGGACCACCGTTCCCCACGCCACGTTGTCCCGCTCGATGAAAGTCAGCTCGAAGCCTGTGGTGCGGGGCCGCGCCGCGCGGGCCCGGATCAGCAGCGTTGCTTCCTCGCCCTCGGTCTGCCACAGCTCGGCGAATGTTTTGGCTTCTCGACGCGCCTGCAATGACAGGCTGTGCGGATCGGGATCGCCGTCAAAGCGGTCCGCGCCCAGATGCAGCGCGGGCCGCCCTTGATCGTCGTTAACCATTCCCCGTCGCAAAGGTTGGCTCCAGAGCGGTATCCTCAACCAGTCCGCAGGGTCAAAAAGATGCCAGGCACCGTCGGCAGGCAAAACTTCCAAGCGCAACGCAGGGGTCAGCGGCACCCACTCCAGCGCGGCTATGTCAATGGTCTGGGCGCGGGTATAAGTTTCCTCTTTGCTAAAAAGCCATGCGCCGGTCAGAACGCTGACACTTTCGGCCTCCGGCCACAGGAAGGCGTCGCGCTTGGTCAAGCCCCACAAAGGGATTAACTTTCGAGCGGGAATCACGGTCTCGCTCCAGCCCGTACCCAGCCAAAGGTTGCAGCCGAGACCTTGCCCGTTGCGCATGCGGAAGCCGATCTCAATCCGCGCACCGGACTCGCCCGCGCGCGCTTTCACACGCAGTCCGCCGTGCACAGAACCCGCAGCGGCTGCTTCGGGCAGCAGCGGCATGGAGAACCCGGCGGCGGCCTTGCCTTCGCCGAAATCACCGACCGTGAGACGGATAGCCTTCCGCTCTTCTGCGCTGGGGTCCGCTGTCTTGACGATCAGTCGGTTATCCGGATCGCACGGCTCGGCCTTTACCAGCGCGACTTCGGCTGTCTGTACGCCGTTGCGCATCAGGGCGGGCGCGGCATCGGGAATGCTTATCAGCGGTAAAACGGTACCGGGGGCGGGCATCCATTCCGCTTGGAGCGTTTTCGCGTCAGGGTGCACTGAGACACCTCCAGGACCTACTGCCTGCCAGTGCAGGCTCCATGTGCCGGGGGTCAAGACATTGCCGGGCAGCGTGCTGTTGAAAAGGTGCGGCGCATTTACGGTCGGAGAATGCTGCATCTTAAATTCAGCCATACGCCCGTCCGCCGCTGTGAGGCGGGCGGTCAAGCTGGTCGTGCAGGCGGCGTCGGCAGCGAGCGCGAGCGGTACGCCGGCTCGCCATTGAGGCGCGACTGTGCCGCGCACCAGCGGCTTGCTTGCTGCAGGCTGTGAAGGTGCCACGAAACGCGGCGCGAGCGCGGCAGCCTGCTGCATGATCGCCTGCGACGGCAAGCCGCTGGCGCGCGTCAAAAGGTAATCTCCGGGCTCTGACGCGAAACAGCCGTCCCGCGCGGTGGCCTCAAGACCGCCGGTCCGCCCTTCCGCAAAGCGCCATACCTGAAAGCTCTTGCCTAGATCAGGTATTTTCAGTGTCATGCGCTGCTTGTCAGGGATCAAGTGGACTTTCGCCTCATCCGAACCGGTGTAGGGGTCTGCGGCAGTGAATACGTCGGGATAGCGTTGCAGCCGCCAAACGCCGGGTGCCGCGCGGTCTAGGAAATACGCGCCGCGGCTGTTGCAAATCACCAGCGGCGAGGGGCCGCGACCCCAGATCCGGCGCAGTGCGGCAGGATCAGGCGGCTGCGTTTGCGTGGCGTTGCTGTGGAGATAGCTGTCGATAGTCGCCATTTCAGACAGATCCTGCGCAACGGAAACGCGGAAAGGCGGGAAGTTCAACGCCTCCGCGTCAGGCACATAAGGTGTGCCGCGCGGTACGCGGGCCATCACTTCGGCGGCGATGGCCAGCGAGATAGCCTTGCCGGGGGTGTAGACCAAGTTGAGGTGGTGGGTCTGCCAATTCACGTTCGCGTCAGCCAGCGGCAGAGGGTCGTATTGGAACTGCGTCGCAATCTGCACCCCTTCGGCGCGGAACAGTTTGGCCATGGCTGGGTACATGTATGAGGCTCCGACGTCCGCAGCGTCAAACTCGTAGACGATTCGTGACTTACGCGCGATAGAGGCGTCCGGTTTGAGCGTGGTTTCTCGGACAGCACACAATTGCGGGGTGCGTAATTCGTGTCCGGCCACGAGTCCGGTTGGATAGCTGGCGGCACTGACGCCATCGGCCTTGGATGCACCGGCAGCCTGGTTCCGGTTTTGCCACGAGTTGTAGTAAATCGGTTTAGCAGTGCCACTGGCGCGCAGTGCAGCGACGAGGGTGTTGATGTAATCGCTAACCAGCTTGTCCGGTGTGTTTTTCGGATAAAGGGGCTCGTTGATGCACTCGAAAGCCAGCACGCAAGGGTCATCGGCATAACGGCGGCCCGTAAAGCGGTTAACATGTCTGGCAAACTGTTGCAGGAAGTGCGCCTGAATGGCCCAGGCCGCGCGGTCTGTGGTCAACTGCTGCATCGTGTACTTGTCGGAGAACCCGTTGGTCTTGCGGGTATGGACTCCGTTGCCCCACCATGCGATGGGGGTCAGCAACGTGTACAGGCCGTTGCGTCGGCATTCATCGATCACAAAGTCGAGCAGTTCCAGATGTATGTTGTCGACAAGGTTGCCGTCAGGGTCGCTGATCTCGCGGTCAAAGCAATGGATTCGGACGCAGACGAGTCCGAGCCTCCGGAAATGTGCCACGTCGTCGCGGATGACCTGGCGGTGGTCGAGGTTGCGGTCTTTGATGGCTTGATAGTCAATTGTAAAGGGGGTGTAGTAGTTGACGCCCAGCAGCGCGACCTCCGTGCTGTTATCTTGCCAGCGCAGCACGCCCGCGCCGTCGACGCTTGCCATACGGTCGGCCTGCGCTCCTGCTATGCATGCCGCCAAGATCAGTGAGGCTGCCGCTGTAGGTTTGCGTGACATATGATTTCCTGTGATATCGAAGTTGGTTTGATTATACGTATAGCCTGCCGCGTCTGCAAGCTGTTGTGTCCTGAAGTAGATTGACGGTGCGTTTATGGCTGAGACGGTGCAGGCGGTGTGACTGTAAAAAAACATATTTTGTTATGCTTTAAGGCGTGTTTTGGTGTAACATTAATAAAGTTTTTTTCCCGTAAGGGAGTCACCATAAATTAAAGGGCGGTATGAAAAACAAAGGCGTGTTTCTTGCGGGTTGTGCAATTTTATTTAACTGGTCGCTCATGGCGGATGTGCGGCTGCCGAACATTTTCAACAACGATATGGTTTTGCAGCAAGGAATCAAACTGCCCGTGTGGGGCTGGGCCGAGCCGGGCGAGAAGGTCACGGTCGAGTTCGCGGGGCTGCGGCATGAAACTGTAGCCAAATCCGACGGGACATGGCGGGTGGATCTCGCACCTTTAACGGCGACGGACAAGCCGTCGGTGTTTAAGGTCATCGGGGCTAACGCAGTTGAGTTCACTAATGTGGTGGTGGGGGAGGTATGGTTCTGTTCCGGGCAGTCCAACATGGCTTGGATCGTGCGCGACACGGACAACGCGGAACAAGAGATCGCTGGCGCGAATTTCCCGATGATCCGTCATTTCAAAGCTCCGAACATACTCATGCCGGTGCCGCAAAAAGACATTTCTGCCAAATGGGTGGTCACCTCGCCAGAGACGATTCCCTGGCAGTCGGCGGTTGCGTATTACTTCGGACGCCGCCTGCATCAGGCATTGGGGGTGCCTGTCGGCCTGATAAACAGCTCCTGGGG
>JAQVQN010000136.1 GCA_028701555.1 Kiritimatiellia bacterium
AGCAGTTGAGCGGCGCACTGTGCGCCGCTGGTTCCAAGGTTCAAGGGTTTAAGCGTGTCTGACGCCACTGGTTCAAGATAAGACTGCGAGTGGAAACGATCAATGGGCGGCCAGCCAGTTGTCGCCGGTGCCGATGCTGACATCCAGCGGCACGCCGATGTCCAGCACTGTTTCCATCGCGCTCTTGACCAGTTCGAGGACAGAGTCGGCTTCCGCGCGAGGCACATCGAAGAGCAGCTCGTCGTGTATCTGCAGCACCATACGGGTTTTCAGCCGCCGCTGTTCCAGTTCGCGGTGGACGCGGACCATGGCGAGTTTGATCAGGTCGGCGGCGGAACCCTGCACCGGTGTGTTGATGGCGTTGCGTTCGGCCGACTGGCGCGAGGTGTTGTTGCGCGAAGTGATGTCGCGCAGGAAGCGCCGACGCCCGAGGATGGTTTTGGCGTAACCGGTCGCGCGCGCGTCTGCGATGGCTTGCTCCATGTAGGTCTTAACCCCGGGATACTGCGCGAAATAGGTCTCGATCAGCTCGGCGGCCTGCTTGCGCGGCACGCGCAGGCGCTGGCTCAGGCCGAAGGCTGAAATGCCGTAGATGATCCCGAAGTTCACCATCTTGCAGGTGGATCGCATCTCAGCGGTTACCAGCGCGGGCATGACACCGTAGACGCGCGTCGCGGTCTCGGTGTGGATGTCCGCGCCTCGCCGAAAGGCGTCGAGCATGCCGCTGTCGCCGCTGAGCGCCGCCATCACGCGCAGCTCGATCTGCGAATAGTCGGCAGAGAGCAGCACGTGTCCGCTGTCGCGTGCCACAAACGCCTCGCGGATGCGCTGGCCGCGCTCGGTGCGGATCGGTATGTTCTGCAGGTTGGGGTCGGATGACGAAAGGCGTCCGGTTTCGGTCAGCGCCTGGCTGAAAGAGGTGTGTACGCGCCCGGTGGCTGGATCGATGCACTCCGGCAGCTTGTCCACGTATGTGGACTTCAGCTTGCTGCACATGCGGTGTTCCAGAATCAGCGGCACGATGGGGTGGCGGTCTTGAATCCGGACGAGCACCTCTTCGCCGGTGGCATACTGGCCGCTGGCCGTGCGCGAGGCGTCGGGATCAAGCTTGAGGTGGTCGAAAAGGATTTCACCGATCTGTTTGGGCGAGGAAGGATTGAAATTGTTGCCGCCTAAATCGCGGATCTTGATTTCCAGGTCGAGCAGCTCGCGGTCCAGTTCGCGTCCGTATTGCTGCATGGCGGACGCATCGATACGCACCCCGTGGCTTTCCATGTCCAGCAGGACACTGATCAGCGGTTCCTCGCAATCGGTGAGGGCGCGGAGGCAGCCGCCCGACTGCGCCTCTTGGCGCAAGACGCGGTCCAGTTGCAGCGTGACGTCGGCATCCTCGGCGGCATAGTCGCAGATCTCGTCAGGCGTGCGGTCAGCCATGTTGCCCTGGGCCACCCCTTTTTTCTTCTCGCCGATCAGCGCGGTGATCGGTATCGGGTCGTAATGCAGATACTGGCGGGCGAGGTGATCCATGCCATGACGGTCAGAGGCGTCGACCACGTAATGCGCGAGCATGCTGTCGTGCAGTTCGCCGCGCGCCTCTAGGCCGTACTGACGCAAGATGGTCAGGTCGAACTTGGCGTTGTGTGCGATCTTGATCTTGAAGGGGTCGCTGAAAAGCTGTTGGAACGGCGCCAGGAATTTTTGGCAGGCGGCGCGCTCTTCCGGCAGCGGCAGGTACCAGGCCCGGCCCGGGGCGGTGGCGAAGGACATGCCGATGATCCGGTCGTGCCGCGGGTCAAGCCCGGTGGTCTCCGTGTCGAAAGACCACTCCGGCGCGTCGTTCAAGGCCGTAAGCAGCGCCTGCAAATCTTCCGGCGTCTTGACGCAGACGTATGTGTGGGGCACGTCGGACAGAGTCTTCAGTTTGTCTTCCGCGGTTTCTTCAGCGGCTTCGGTGTTGTCGCCGAGCAGGCGGCGGGCGAGGGCGGACAGCTCATATTTCTTGAGTACCGTGCGCAGGGTTTCGGCATCCATCTCCTGGCGGACGAGATTCTCGATATTGATCTCCAGCGGCACATCCTTGCGGATGGTGGCGAGTTCCCGGCTTTGCCGCGCCTTGTCGGCGTTGGAGGCGACTTTCTCGGCCAGCTTGCCTTTCAGCTCGGCGGCGTGCGCAAGCACGTTCTCGATGGAGCCGTACTGGGCGAGCAGGGCGGTGGCGGTCTTCTCGCCCACGCCGGGGATCCCGGGGATGTTGTCCGAGGCGTCGCCGGCCAGGCCCAAGAACTCGACCATCTGGCCGGGCGAGGTCAGCGACCAGTGCGCGCAGACGGCAGCCTCGTCATAGATTTCCGTCGGGGCGCTGGCCTTGCCGGGCCGGAACAGCAAGGTCTGCGGGCCGACCAGTTGAGCCACATCCTTGTCGGGTGTGACGAGATAGGTGGTCCAGCCGGGCATTGATGCGGTGCGCGCGGCGATCGTGCCCATCAGGTCGTCGGCCTCGAACCCGTCCACGCGCAGGATCGGTATGCGCAGCGCCGCGGCCAGTTCGATGGCCATGGGAATGGCGGCGGCGAGGTCCTCGGGCATCTTCTGGCGCTGGGCCTTGTATTCGGGGTAGGCCTCATGCCGGAAGGTGGGGGTGGCGGAGTCGAAGACCAGGGCCAGATGGGTGGGGTTGTGTTCGCCCAGAATCTGCATCAGGCTGTTGGAGAAGCCGGTCAGGGCCGAGGTGTTGAGGCCGGCGCTGGTCACGCGCGGGTTTTTGAGGAACACGAAATGGCCGCGGTACAAGAGCGGCATGACATCGATCAGAAAAAGTTTCTTTGGTTCGCTCACGATTTTACGGACGCCTTTGACAGTGAAACCGGCGCGAGATTCCGCCAATACAGAGCACAGGTGTCTAGAACGACCATTCAGACCTCCGTCCATTCTTTTTCAAGTGTATCGGACAATGCCTTTTCCGAGGTCGGTTTAATGAGAGGGCGAAGGTCAGCGAAGACCTGTTCTGCCAGGCGGAAATAGGCGCCTTCAGTTCCCTTTTTGCAACCGTGCTCATGTATTCTTGCATTTGGTCTCATTTGCAACCACATTAGCAGAGGATAAGTCATGAGTCAACTAGCACTCGGTAAAGGGCGCATCTGCGATCGGGCGGCATTTTGGAATGCGTTGGCAATGAGTTGCATGTTGTGTGCGCGGGCGGGTAATGGTATTTTGGATACACGGCAATATCATTTAGGGGATGGCGTTGCATCATGGACTTCGCAGATATTGAAGGCGTAGAAGAGCAAGAGGCGTTGGAGCATAATCCGGGGTGCATTACGGGTTTTGCCAGGGCTTTGTTTGCTATGCTCGCGGTGGTGGCTGTGGCCTTTGCGCTGCTGCCAGTCGCTATGTCGTCCGATCCCGGGCGCAGGCTGATCCTCGGCAGGGTGAATGCCGCAATCGCACCCGCAAAGGTCTCGGCTGGCGGATGGTCTCTGGGGTGGTTCACTAAAGCCAGCGTCAGCGAGCCGTTTTATGAGAATCCAGCGCAGGGTGTCGTGTTCCGCGGCGATGAGGTCAGATTCGACCGAGGGCTGCTGCGCCTGCTGCCGGTCGGCAAGCTTGATCTTGGTACGGTGACGCTGGTCAAGCCGGACATTGCAGTTTCGCTGGTGCCGCAGCCTGTGCCGGAGGTGACGGAGCCTGGAATAAAGCCCAAGAAAAAAGGCTTCTTCTTTCTGCCGGTGGTTGACGCGGGTTTGGGCTTGGCGTTTGAGGACGGACGCCTGGAAGTGCGCGGCCAAGACGGCGAAGCGCTCGTCGCGAGCCGGGTCAACGGGCTGGCGCGGATGGAATCCTACCGCAAACCAGCCGATGTTGACTTTAGCATGGCGGTCGGCGGCGGCACGGTCACGCTGCAAGGGCGCCTCCAGAGCATCAGGGACTTTATCAAGGAACGTGACGATCAAGCGCAGTCCGAGAAAATCTCACTCAAGCTGGTGAATGTGGATGTCACAGCGCTGCGGCCGCTGATGCTGTATGCCACCGGCAAAGAGTGGCTTGGCGGAGGCACAGCGGACGGTGTAGTGACGGTGGAGCAGTCCGGCAAGGGCAGATTTGCGGCTGAGTGCGGCATGCTGGTCAATGGTTTTTGCTTGGAGGACGGTGACCGTGCGCGTTCGCCTGCTGGCGATCTGGCGCTGATGGCGGACCTTTGGTTTGGGGCGGAAGGCATCGAAATACGCAAGTTCGACTTCTCTTCGCCGTGGTTACGGGCGGAGGCCCAGGGCAAGCTGTACGGATGGAAAGACGGCGGCGTGATGACCGGTAAGCTCAACGCAAAGGCCACCGCGCGAATGCCGGTGATCGCGCGCGATTTCGCATCGGTACTGGGGCTGTCTCCATCGTTCACGATCGAAAAAGGCGATCTGAACGCAGTCTTCAGTGTCGAGGGCGGTGCAGATGCCTTGCTGTTAGATGCGAAGGCCGAGACATCGGGTTTATTGATGAAATCCGGGGGTGAGACTTTGACTCTTAAGCCGGAGCCGTCGCTGCTGTTCAAGGCGCGTTTCCCTTACGGAGAGTGGCCTGACGTGGAGACATTTCATTTCAAAGCGCCGTTCGCGGACGTTTACGGCAAGGGGCGCTTTGACTCTGCGGTTGTAAAAGGGCGCTTGGATCTGACACGCTTCGCGCGTGATTTCAAGAAAATACTCAAATACTGCCCGCCGATGGTGGGGTCGGCGTATGTGGATGTGGCTACCAGCTCCGGGGCTGGCATGCTGAAGTTGACATCATTCGTGAAGCTGTCAGATCTGGCGGTGGAGACGCGGCCAGGGCAAATGGTGGTATTGCCGCAGGGGACGGTGAAGTTTGTCGGCAGTGTGCCTGTGCAGGGTGGTAAACCAGACCGGGAGATAAACAACGTTGATTTCAGCGCGGTATTGGATGACGGCAGCATTGAAGGTGGCTGGCAGAGACTGGCTTTGTCAGAGGATGGTAGCGGCACTGTTCTGCGCGGTCTGTCAGTCAAAAGCAGCCTGGAGATAGCCAGCGCGGGCAGGCTGCTGGGCGGTGTTCTGCCTGCCGCTGCGCAACGCAGGCTGCGCGCCTGGCAGGGGCGGGTGCTGGCGAACGTGACCGCCGAGATGGCTGGCGGCGTTCTCAAGGCGCTCGTGAATGCGGGCGGGGTGGATTTGCGGCACACTGCGGAGAGCGGTGTCTGGCGTATCCCTGATGTGCGGCTGGAGGGGGCTGTCAGCCGCGAGGGGCCAAAGGAGGAAGTGAGGCTAGCGGCGGCAGTGGCGGGCGGGGTGGCGTTTGAGCGCGACGGACAGGTGATTTTCGCCGAGCCCGCAGGCAAAGGCGATGTTGACCTCCGGGTGCTTGCCGGAGGTGACGCGCTGATGGTGCCCAGTTTGTCCCTTAAGACGGGGCTGCTTGAGATGAACGCTCAAGCCGAAGTGAAGGAGCTGTCCGGCCGCTGCCTGTTGAAGGCCAAAGGCCGCGCGGCGCTGGATTTCGCTGAGCTCGCGGGCTTGTTGGATGTCGAGATGCTGGAAGCTTTCGAAATCACCGGACGCAAGGCGCGCGAGTTCAGTTTTGCCGCGCCGCTGGCGGGCGGGTTGGCCACGGTGATGTCTGAGGGTGAGTTTTCCGGCGCTTCCTGCATCGAGTCGCTGAAGGGCATGGGCATGACGGCGGGGCCTGCCGACATATCCGTGCGGTTGTCGCAGGGCGTACTGAAGATGGCGTACGAGCCGGTCTTGAACAGCGGGCGTCTGCGGCTGGTGCCGGAGATTCAGGTCGGTACGCGCGGTATCACGGTCAGTTGTCCGCCGAAGACCCGCTTGCTGGAGAACGTGGCCATCACCCAGGAGATGGTAGACACGCTGCTGGCCCGAATCAACCCCTTGTTTCAGGGCAGTGTCGTCAAGAACGGCAAGGTCACGGTCGACCTCAAGAGCTTCGATTATGCGCCTGCTGCTGTGCCTGAAAAACAGGTAGCGTCCGAGATGGATATCCTCTTCAGCGGTCTCAGCATGGACATGGGGCCAGCGCTGCGGGAAATCTTGACGATGATCAGGGTCAAAGAGCGGCGTTATGAGGTGGACCGGCTGCCGGTGCACTTGGTCATCAAAGACGGCCGGGTCAACATGGCGCCTGTGCGCATCGTGGTGGACCGCCAGCCGATAATCTGCAGCGGCTGGGTGGCTTTTGACGGTACGATCAAATATCTGATTGAGGTGCCGGTGACCGAGCGGCTGGCAGGACGGGCTGCTGGCAAGGTTCTTGGCAACATGGTCATCAAGATACCCGTGGCAGGCACGGTAGATGAGCCGCGGCTAGACACCAGCGCCTTGAAGAACGCCATGGCCGACATGTTCAAGAGCGTCGTCAACGAGCAGACGGTGGAGAAGGTCGGTGACTTCCTGGAGAAGTTGCAGCGCGAGCTGCGCAAGTGATGTGCTTGCGGATAGTGTGGCAAAAAGTATAAACATTCAGGCAGTTTGTACATTGTTTTACTGCCGTTTCTGGTTAAAATCTATGCAGTGTTGTGTCGCATAGGATGCTCGTGTTTTTAGTTTTGTCTAACTCCGATTTATATCTCAGCTTTTATCTATTCGCTCTTAACTATTCACTCTTAACTCTAAAATGAGGTTATGTCATGGTACAGACAGCGGCTGCGGTTTTCAGTCTGGTGATTGGTGGCTGGTCAGTCAAGTTTGACGAGAGCACGGCTAAGCTTGATCTCGCGTACGCTGACGGGC
>JAQVQN010000137.1 GCA_028701555.1 Kiritimatiellia bacterium
TCTTTAAAAAGAACAACTCTGATTTCGCGGGTCTCGGAGCGGTCTCGCTCGGCTTCGAACGCAAAGGCACGATCATGGTTCCCGCCGCAGATGGCTTGACCGTAGACAGCCTCATGGAGGTGGCCCTCAATGCCGGTGCCGACGACATGGAATCCGAAGAGGGCGGTTTCACCGTCACATGCCAACCAGCCGCATTTTCCGACGTGTGTGCCGCGCTCGAAACAGCGGGCATCAAATTCGACCAAGAGAATTCGCAGGTAGGACTGGTGGCCCAGACGCTCGTGCCGGTTACGGATGTTTCCGTCGCTAAGGCCGTCAACAAGTTCGTGTCTGCCCTCGAAGAACACGATGATGTCCAGGACGTTTACACTAACATGGACATTGATGATGCTGTCGCCGCCCAGCTTGATGAATAACGATGTATTTTTTGTGCGCTGTGACGACTACGGGAACGCGCTTGCAGAGGCTTTCAATCGTTTGTCCGGACTAACCGGACTTATCACACCTAAAGAAGTCTCCGGCAAGCGCGTTCTTGTTAAACCTAATCTATTGACCGACCGGACGCCGGAACAAGCAGTCACAACCCATCCGGAACTACTGCGTCAACTGCTCGTCAAACTTAAAGCCTGCGGTGCCGAAGTGACCGTGGGCGACAGCCCGGCCAGCACGGCCAATCTTAAACAGGTCTGGGAAAAAACCGGCATCGCCTCCATCTGCGCTGCAGAGCGCATTCCGCTCATCTCGCTTGAGCAGTGCGGCGCCACCCCGTTTGAGATTGACGGGTTTGCTTTCACTGTCGCCAACCCCGTGCTGAATGCCGATCTTGTCGTCAACCTGCCAAAGGTCAAGAGTCACTCCCTGACCGTGCTGACCGCCTCAGTCAAAAACATGTACGGCACAATTCCGGGTTATTCCAAAACCGCCCTGCACCGCATGTATCCTAAACCGCGCGTCTTCGGCCAACTGATCCGCGCACTCTGGCAAGTCCTGCCCAGAACCGTGACCATCGCCGACGGCGTTGTCGGCATGGAAGGCCAGGGCCCCGCCAACGGGCGCCCTATCAAACTCGGCTTCCTTGCCGCCGCGCAAAACCCCTTCGCGCTTGACCGCGCACTGTGCGATGTGCTGCGCATCGACTTCCGCCGTGTGCCTTACCTTGCCTCATCCCCGGAAGGTGAGCTGCAGGAGACTCCGACCGTAATCGGGGACACGATTTGCGCGCCGCCTTTTGAAATACCTGCAGGTGCGCATCTGCTTAACCTGCTGCCCGACTGGCTGGTACGCAGTTCTGAGCGGCTGGTATGGGTACGCCCCGCCTTTTCGCGGCAGGCTTGCACCGCCTGCGGCAAATGCAGCCACGCCTGCCCCGTCAACGCGCTTTCAATGGACAAAGCAACCGGCTGGCCAGTCTTGAACCACAAATTGTGCATAAGCTGCAGTTGCTGCCACGAGATCTGCCCCAGCAACGCGATACGCATGACCCAATCTACTTTGCTGCGTCTGCTGAAAGTCTTTAAAGGCGTGGATTAACACCACGCACCGTCGCCAGACCCGCGACCAGCAACCCGCGATCTTATACTGCAGAAGCATCGCAAGGCATCAGCCCTGACACCACCACCCGTCACCCGTCATCACGCGACCTTCGCCGGCCGAAGCGGCACAAAACATCAGCCTTGCCGAGTTGTCAAGCGCAATCGAAAACCGACCAATCAAATAAAAAAATTTGCCCCACATTTTATCCTGTACTTTACGTCCATCAAAAAGATATAATCAATCGGCATATTGTTATTAGCGATTTGAGGTGTTTTATGGCGATGTTGGCGCAAGGTCTGGTTTTGATGTTCGCAGGTATGGGGATAGTTTTCATTTTCCTGTCTCTGCTGGTTTGGGTAATGAACCGCGCGGCTAATTTTGTGCCGCGATTCAACCATATTCTGCCTGACCCGGAACCCAAAAAGAAAACCGGAGCCTCCAAATCGGCCGCCAGTGACGATGTTATGGTGGCCATCGCTTTAGCTGCCGTCAAGGCCCATGCGGGCTGAACCGATTTCATACAAACAACCCCCGTTAACCAAGGAATCCAATCGTGGCAAAAAAACAGATCAGCTTTATGTGCACAGCTTTCCGTGACGGCTTCCAGTCCGTTTATGGCGCCCGCGTCCTAACCGAAGACTTCATGCCGGCCGTCGCGGCCGCCCGCGAGGCGGGCATCTCCTATTTCGAGGCAGGCGGCGGCGCCATGTTCCAGTCACCGTTCTTCTACTGCAACGAGAACTCTTTCCATATGATGGACCGGTTTCGCGAAACGGCCGGTCCTGACGCCAACCTGCAAACCCTAGCGCGCGGTGTGAACATCGTATGCCTGGATTCCGCCTCATCAGACGTCATACGCCTGCATGCCAAGCTGTTTAAAAAACACGGCATCACCACCATCCGCAATTTCGATGCGCTGAACGACGTCAACAATCTGATCTTTTCCGGCCAGTGCATCCACGACGCCGGACTGAAGCATCAGGTCGTCGTCACCATGATGGCCCTGCCCCCAGGCTGTGAAGGCGCACACGACCCCGACTTCTACGAAAAGACCCTGCGACAGATCCTGGATGCAGGCATACCCTTCGACTCTGTCTGCTTTAAAGACGCTTCCGGAACCTCGGTGCCGGCCATTGTCCACGAAACCATCCGGCGCGCCCGCAAAATGCTGCCGGAAGGAACACGCATCCAGTACCACACGCACGAAACCGCAGGCTGCGGCGTGATGGCCTACAAGGCCGCCCTCGATGCCGGCGCAGACACCATCGACCTGTCGCTCGCACCGGTCTCCGGCGGCACCTGCCAACCGGACGTGATCGTGATGTGGCACGCCCTGCGCGGCACCGACTATGATCTGGGCATCGACATCGACAAAGTCCGCGATGCCGAAAAACTCTTCATCGACTGCATGAAGGACTACTTCCTGCCGCCGGAGGCCACCAAGGTCGAGCCGCTCATTCCGTGGTCGCCCATGCCCGGCGGCGCGCTCACCGCCAACACTCAGATGCTGCGTGACAACAATCTCATGGGCCGCTACAACGAGATGATCTCGGCCATGTCCGAGGTCGTGCGCCGCGGCGGTTTCGGCACCTCCGTAACACCGGTCTCGCAGTTCTACTTCCAGCAGGCCTTCAACAACGTCCTGCATGGGCCGTGGAAAAAGATCGCCCCGGGCTACGGCAAAATGGTCCTCGGCTATTTCGGCAAAACCCCGGTCGAACCCGATCCGGAAATCGTCAAGCTCGCTTCGGAACAGTTGGGCCTGCAGCCGACCACCAAGCCGGTTCTCGAGATCAACGACGCCGACCCCAAGAAGTCGCTGGATTATTTCAGGAAGATGCTGACGGACAAGGGATTGCCGCTGACCGACGAAAACCTCTTCATCGCAGCGGCCTGTCAGGAGAAAGGCATTCTATTCCTCGAGGGCAAAGCCCAACTCGGCATCCGCAAAAACGCCCCGGGCAAAACCGTCGGCGGTGCTGCCAAGTCAGAGTCGGGGTATACGGTCACAGTCAACGGCAAGGCCTACGCGGTCGAGCTTAAGAACGGCAAGGCACTTGTCAACGGCAGCGAATATGCCTTCAGCGTGGTCGACGGCATCACCGCAGCCGCCAATAGCGGCGGCGCACCTGCCTCCAGCGGCAAGGAAACCGAGGTCAAGGCCGCCATGCCCGGCGCGGTCTTGCGCGTCTCGGTCAGCGCAGGTGCCACTGTTAGCGAAGGCGACGAACTGCTGGTCATGGACGTCATGAAGATGGAGACACCGGTCACCGCCCCTTGCGCAGGCAAGGTCAAATCCGTCAATGTCGCGCAGACCGATAAAGTCAACACCGGAGACTTGTTGGCTGTGATCGAATAGCGGGCACCCCGGTAACATTTTCAATTCATGCTTTTGTAACACTTTCTCTACTGGAAAGGCCTATGAAAAAGACCATCTTGATTTGCGCGGCGACCGCAGCTCTATTCCTCGCTCCCGCTGCCGTCTGGACCTCATCTGCCGCAACCCCCTCAGTGGCAGCACAATCATCCGACACCGACCCCGACTGGCGCGAAACCCTCGAAAAGGTCAAAGGCCTGGCCGCCACCACCGGCATCCGGGGCTTCATGTCCAAGGAAGCTCCCGAATACCTGACCAAAGGATACACCACGCCGGAAGGGGCTTTTGTGCCCGGGCATGAGATAAAAGTCATCGGCGGCCTGCCATACGGGGTCGGCCAGGCGGTCATGATCGCGATCTGCCTGGGCCTGATTTATCTGGCCGTAGTCAAAGGCTTTGAGCCGCTTTTGCTTCTGCCGATCGGCTTCGGCGGACTGCTAGCCAATATGCCGTATTCAGGCGTGACCAACCCGCCTGTGGTAGACGCGGTAACCAAACTGGTTACGGAACCGGGCGGCTTTCTATATTACTTCTTCGAATTCGGCGTTTCCACAGGACTCTTCCCAATCATCATCTTCATGGGTGTCGGCGCCATGACCGACTTCGGGCCGCTGATAGCCAACCCTCGCACCGCCCTCTTGGGAGCGGCCGCTCAGTTCGGCATCTTCATAGCCCTGTTCGGCGCACTCTGCCTCTCCGAGGCCACCGGCGACTTAATCAAGTTCGGGCTGAAAGAGGCCGCATCGATCGGTATCATCGGCGGTGCCGACGGTCCGACCGCCATATGGCTCACCTCTAAACTCGCTCCGCACCTGCTCGGCGCCATCGCCGTCGCGGCCTACTCCTACATGGCCTTAGTGCCGATCATCCAGCCGCCGATCATGCGCTGGCTGGTGCCTGCGGAGGAGCGCAAGATCAAGATGAAACAGCTTCGCCACGTCTCGAAGATGGAGAAGGTCTGCTTCCCGCTGATCGTGCTGCTGCTCTGCTCGCTGCTCTTGCCCAGCGCCGTCCCGCTGGTGGGCGCTCTGATGCTCGGCAATCTGGCGCGCGAGGTCGGGCCCAACGTCGCCCGCATCGCGGACACCATGTCCGGCCCCCTGATCAATATCGTCACGATCCTGCTCGGCCTCGCTGTTGGCTCCAAACTCGCCTGCGAAAAATTCCTGAACGCCGAGACCCTCGGCATCCTCGCTCTGGGTTTGTTGGCGTTCGCTTGCGGCACTGCCGCAGGCTGCCTGATGGGGCGCTTAATGAACAAGCTCTGCAAGGAGCCCATCAACCCGCTGATTGGAGCAGCAGGCGTCTCGGCCGTGCCCATGGCCGCGCGCGTGTCAAACAAGGTCGGCCTTGAGTCCGACCCCACCAACTATCTGCTGATGCACGCCATGGGACCGAACGTGGCGGGCGTTATCGGCTCGGCGGTGGTCGCGGGCGTGCTCTACACCCTCTGCCGCTAACCTCGGCCAACGCCTGCCCTACTGCATGGGGGGCAGGCATCCCCGCGAGCTACTTTCAAATCTTACACATTGCAGAACAACACCATCCGCCGATTGCTATGCGCTAATCTCTTTATCGGCTTTGCGGCAGAACAGCGCGAATGTTAACAGCAGCACCGCTGAAATGATCATCGTGACCAGCCAGACCCCGCTCCAGTTGCTCTCGACAACACCGCTGGCGTCGGTCGCGGTCACGCGCAGGCGGTCGATGAACGTGCGGTTCACGAAATTAGCGACCACCGTGCCCATGCCGAAGGCCACCAGATTGAAAAACCCCTGGGCCTGCGCGCGAATGGACTCCTCCGCCCGGGAATCAACATATATCTGCGCGCCCACATATAGAAAGCCGAACACCACGCCGTGCAGCAGAATGCCGCCGTAAACCCCGGCACTCCCGCCCAGCCAGAAGAACAGGTAGCGCAGGGTCAAGGCGCCGAAGCCGATCGTGATCGCGTTCTTGGCCCCGATCTTCTTGATCGCCGAAGCCAGCAGCAAGGTGAACAGAATCTCGCTGTACTGCCCGAAACTCATCGAAAGCGTGGGATTCTTAAACCCCATGTCGGTCAGAAACTCGCCGCCGTAACCGAAATACAGCGAAAAAGGAATCTCCGACAGGAATATCAACGCCATGAACAGCGCGAACCCCGGATCCTTCAACATCGAAACCGCGCGCAGACCCAACACGTCGATTACTTTTATGGGCTGACCGCGCGCCTTAGGCAACGTGTTCGGCACGAACAGCGCCAGCACGGCCGCCGCAAGCACCGTGGCCGCGCCACAGAAGAACATCAGCGGCGTGCCGTTGACTTTCACGCCGAACCAGTCGCCCACCACGCTGAAAGCCGCCGCGGATATCCAGCCGATCACAGCGAACACGCGGATCTGCAGGAAAATGTCCTTTGGGCAGTGAGAAAAAATAATGTAGTTGATCGTGCTCCAGGTCGGCATATAAACGATCATCGTCAGCGTCAGACACAGGATCAAAGCCAGCACACTAGTCTGCATGCCGGCCAGCACCAGCCCAATTGCCGACAGCACGTTCAACACAGCCATCACCTTCTGCGCCGCGAAAAAGCGATCAGTGACCATACCCACGAATGGCGCAGACAAGGAGCCGATCGCCATCGCGCTCACGATCAGCGCCAATGTGCTGCCCTGCGCCCCCATGGATTTAGCGTAAGGCACCAGGGTGATGAACCAGACCGGCAAAGCCATGTATTGCAGAAAATACAGCGCGCTCAAAATCACCCGCGTCTTCACTGAAACCTTCTGCTGTATGCTCATATCTTCTTCCTATATTTCGCTTGTTCACCCACACACTTACTCGTTT
>JAQVQN010000138.1 GCA_028701555.1 Kiritimatiellia bacterium
GGTTTAATCCATCTAAAAGACCGCCTATAGCCACCACCGAAAAAGTCATCCCTCCCGCCCTCTGCCGCACGATCTCGACCTTTGCATCCTCGTCATCTGTGTCGAATGGCGAACGCGGAAACTTCCACCCTGGCTCACCACGTCGCTGCAGAGCCGCCGAAACTTGATCTACCAGACCTGTGGCCGCCGCTTCATAACCAGAAATGAAAACCGTGTGGTCAACCACCAGCGAGACGCGCCCGTTATCCGTGTTGCCGCAACGGTCCTGATAGGCTATCAGCAGCGGAATCGTCTCCGCCTCAGTCATGTCATGCATGAACAGTTCGTACGAATCCCTAAACCGCTTGGAAAGCTGCGGCAACACCTCTTTCTTGACCTGCTCACACTCAGTGCATCCGGGGGAGTAAAAGAAATCCAGCCTGACCTGCGCATTAATGTCAGCGCGCGAACACACTGTTACCGCCGCTAAAAACAGAACCGCTACCGCAATCTTTTTTATGCTCAACATATCCTCATGCCTTCTCACTGCTTCATACTACCCTAGTGTGCCACAGTCACTCAATCAGATTTTTCAATAGCAATCATCCAACACCGTCTTGAAATCAACTGGCAAAGGTGCCTCAAACGACATATCAGCCCCGCTTAAAGGGTGTTTGAAAGCCAGCCGCGCCGCATGCAGCATCTGCCTGCACGGCACCACCGGCAAGAGCTTGTCAGCGGACGTACGACCGTACAGCGCGTCCCCCGCTATCGGACATCCTAATGAAAGCATGTGTACACGTATCTGATGTGTGCGCCCGGTCTCAATTCGGCAACGCACCAAGGACACCTGCCTCAGAGAGCATTCCACCCGGTAATGCGTCACAGCCTGCTTGCCGTTTCTATGCACAACCGCCATCTTTTTACGGTTTGAAGGATGCCTGCCGATCAGCGATTGGACTGTTCCCGAAATTTTGGGAGGAGCTCCATGCACCAAGGCTAGGTACTCCTTGACGATGCCGCCGCTCTGGAACAACCGCACCAGACCTGCCATAGCGGCGTCATTTTTGGCCACCACCATAAGCCCCGAGGTGTCCTTATCCAGACGGTGCACTATGCCAGGGCGTTCCACTCCCCCAACCCCGCTCAGATCGCGACAGTGCCACAGTAGAGCATTCACTAAAGTGCCTGCTGCATGTCCTGGCGCAGGATGCACCACCAGCCCCGGCGGTTTGTCCAACACCAGAAGATCGCTGTCTTCGTGAACTATGCACAGCGGCATTTCCTCCGGCAACGGCTCGGCTGGTTCCGGTGGAGGCACAATCACTTCAAACACCTGGCCGATTTTGAGCTTGTCATTAGCCTTAACCGCCATTCCGCCACAGGTCACAAAGCCTAGTTTGATCAGCGCCTGCAAACGCGCCCGGGAAAGCCCCGCAGCCTGAGCCGACAGCCACGCATCCAGCCGGCCCGCAGCTCCTTCAGGCACAGTAAACATCAGAACCGACCCGCAGACATCGTCCGAATCTGTCGGTTCGCTTGCCTCGCCTAAACATTCGTTCAAATCCAGAGTCATCTGTTTATACCCACACCCGCCCACATGGAATGCGGAATCTTTTAGCCTTCAGAGTTTTGTAACTCCTAACCTGTTAGTGGCTTCAACTGCTTTGAGTCACACCCAACTAACCGCTTTCAGCCACAAACTCAAGCATGAAACCGCCGTCCCGTGCCAAGTCCAAAACCACGCGCACATCCGGTGATTGACCGGCAAAGACTTCGCGCACCAACCCTACCGCCTCTTCCGGCAGCGGGTCGCGCAGAATATTGACCGTATATCGCAAGGCACGCACTTCCGCAGGCGCGCGCAGCCACAAATCCTCGAACCTCACGGTAAGAGTGCGAGGTTCACTGGTGACCCCGCCGACAGTCCAAACCGCACCCTGCCGCCTGGCCGCCACCATGAACTGTCCGGGCTCTCCGCGCATGACACAAAAATCGTCACCTCCCGCACTAGACACCAGATCAAAGGCGGCACGATAAGAAGGCGTTAGAGCTTCGCCGAAAACCGCAGCAATCAAAGATTCCTTGGTGAAAGGTAATTTCTGAAACAGCATGCCGATCCCTGCGCGACCGTCCTTCACCACAAGTCCGCCAAGCTGCTCCAGCACATCGAAGCGCCGTTCTGCAAGCTCACCCGGGCGGTCGAAGAAGACCAGATGTTGCTCCGACCCTCGCCGCCAGAACGCTACAACCTTACCTCCCGGCGCGAAGCGCACCTGCGGCTCTCCCGTTTCATCCGTTAGAGTTGGGCATTGAGCGTTAAACGTTAAACGTTGAACGTTAAACTCTCCCTCCGCGCCCCACAATACCGATCCCTCCGGAAAGCGCGTCACTGACAAATCCGTGCCGGACTGTACGCGGCTGCGCGGCATTCGAACGTGGCAGAAGGCACTCATGTCGGTTACGCGCAAACGCATCTCAAATTCACGACCGTCCCGCCCCGCGAACCGCACCCGCGCCTCGTGGCCTTTACCAAGTCCGGTCGGCACACGATGCCGCGAAACCTTGGCCATATGCATGCCACAAGTCAACGGCGTTCCTGTTCGCGGCGCCAGCCCCATAGTAGAGGTGTCCAGCACCAGCCTAGCGTCGAACCAAACGCGCCACACAGGACAATCCGGATATACGGTCGAGCCGATCCAAACTGTCTCTACCCCCACCTCCGCGCGCACACGCTTCGCAGGCGAAACCAGCTCAAGCATAGAAGTGCTAGGTCTCATGCGTGTGTCATACACTTCCGGATTTCCGAGATATCAGGTGCCGATCAAAGCTTCAGCTTAGAGAAAGCTTCACCCAGACTTCCAAGCGAGCCCCCGCCCTTGTTGCCAGCCAGCCACGTGGACAAATCATCACCATCATCGCCGGTACCGCGGGACTCCCATTTAGACGGCAGCGTCAGCGAGATGCGGTCACCTTCCAAAGCCTTGACCACCACTTCGATCTTACTTGAAGGCGGAAAAATCCGCTCGAGTTTGGCCGCCGGATTGCCGCCCTTGGGGATGTCGGTTTCGCTGATGTGCAGCAGTCCGGTCTGCTCTTCGGAAAGACGCACAAACAAGCCGAACGGCTGGATGGACTCCACGATGCCCTCGACCTTGGCGCCAGGCGCCAACTCACCGGGATTTAGAGCCTTGATGCGCTCATCAACCGGTTTCAGGCTGATGCGGCGACGCTCAACATCAATGCTGTCCACCTGCAACATCAGTTCCTGCCCTTCGGACACGACCTCTCGGGCTGACATGATGCGCCGGCCGCCGCCCAGTTTGCCAATTGGTATCAACCCTTCGACACCCGGCACAATCTGCGCGAACGCACCGAACCTCTCCAGCTTAGTGATCTTGCCGATAAACACCGCACCTTGCGGAAAACGCGCCACAGTATCGTCCCAAGGATCACCCTGCGCACCGCGCAGGCTCAGAGATATTCGGTTGCGGTCCCAGTCCAGATCCTTTATCTGCACGTCAACCTTGTCACCCGGTTTGACCACATCTTCGGGTTTGACGTCGCGCGCCCAAGCCACCTCTTTCAGCGGGATCAACCCCTCCGCGCCGCCGAGGTCAACAAACACACCGAAGTCAACAATACGCGTCACCGTACCGGTCGCTACCATTCCGACATACAAATCTTCCACCAGTTCCTTGCGCTGTTCCTCGCGCTCTTTTTCCAGCAGCGCACGGCGGCTGACAATGACATTGGAACCACGATCATCCTCGCCATACTCTGAGACTAGGAAGTTGAAGGTTTTGCCGATATATTCCGCGCCCTCCTGCCGGAACAGACTGATCTGGGAAAACGGACAGAATGCGCGTTTTCCTGCCACCGAAACCTCGTAACCACCGTTGATCT
This sequence comes from Kiritimatiellia bacterium, assembly GCA_028701555.1. GTDB lineage: Bacteria > Verrucomicrobiota > Kiritimatiellia > RFP12 > UBA1067 > JAQVQN01. The sequence goes on from JAQVQN010000138.1 coordinate 3,886, forward strand.
CTTTCTCGACCTTGCCATCGACCGGCATCTGCCTCTCATAGGCATCCGCCAGACTACGGTCAACAACCTGCTTGGCTCCCAAGCTTCCCGAAAACAGGAACGATCCATTTTGCATACCTGCAAAAATAACGTCAACCCGATCCCCAACCTTGCAACGCAGAGTGCCGTCCTCGTTGAGCATATCCGCCACAGGCAAAAGTCCCTCGCGTTTGGCGTTGACGTCCAGCGTCACATATTGTTGCGAGATGTTGCTGACCGTACCGCTCACGCGGTCACCAGGATTAAAGCCCTTGCGGTAACCGCTCAACTGCGCGTTCAGCAGTTCCTCAAAATCCGCCATCGATACTTTCTTGTCAATCATTTCAACTCCAAAAAAGTTATTAGGATACGCCATTATTAACCCCTAAGGCAATCCGTAACCTTACTAACCAACAATTCTGTGTAATTTAACTTAGAGCCTTGAAGACGAAGCAATTGTGCGACACGATAAGCGACCGTGGCGGTTACATCATGACACTTCCACACGCATGAAATCGAACGCAGGCAACTCGTAAGGATGCGAAGCGCGCAGTGCCGCTACCGCCGCTGCTCGCACCTCATCGTCGCAGATCATCTCGACACGGTACTCGGGCACCGCTTCAACAACTCCAACTTTACCGGCAAACGGCATGCTGCCGTCCAGAGGCCGAAACTGCCCCTGCCCCAAGACCTGCCAGCAGCAGCAGTCGTAGCCCTCATAAGTCCCCGCACCGGCCCGGAAAAGAGCCTCTTTGACCAGCTCAAGATGCGACTCGGGAATATAGACCGTCAGTTTGTACATGATTGATCGCTGCGCTTTCAGGACTCTACCATATCTTTGACCGCCTTCAAAAACTGGTTCACATCCGCAAAGCGTCTATATACTGAAGCAAAGCGTATATAGGCCACATCGTCAATTCTGTGCAGACGAGACATCACTGCCTGCCCGATCTGCTCCGAGGTGACTTCGCTCTCTCCCTCAAAGCTTTCGATGACCTGATCCACCAGGTCGTGTATCTGGTCGGCGCTGACAGGACGCTTCTCGCAAGCTCGCATCAGACCGCGCTCCAATTTCAGGCGGCTGAACTCCTCGCGCCGGTTATCGCGTTTGATCACGCGCAACTCGTCCTTGACGATTTCCTCGTATGTCGTGAATCGGTACTCGCAGGCTAGACATTGACGCCGCCGCCGGATAGATGCCCCTTCGCGTGCCGCACGGCTGTCCAACACCTTGTCATCCAAATGACTGCATTTGGGACACCGCATATAGCATACCTCCTAACCTATCACGCCTGCCACCTCATGCACCTGTAACCGCCAAGGTTCGGTCAACAATCGTGTTTACCGACAAATCCTTAACCATGCGGTTCTGCGGGACATCAAGATTAGCCACATGCTGCAACTGCGCATCCGGCATATCCAGGCCAAAAACAACAACCTTGATGTTGCGGCAGTTTGGCATGCGGCGCAGCATTGTCACTACCTCGTCAGCGCTCATGCCCGCAAGCTCTAGGCGCATGACCAAAGCATCCGGCTTGAACGTGACAGCCGTCTCCAAAGCCTCGGGTCCGTTTGCGGCCGTCCTGACATCAAACCCGATACGCGTGAACTCCAGTTCGAGATTCTGCAGCAATCCAAAGTCTCCTTCGGCCACAACCAGCCGTCTGGCCTCACGTGCGGCTGCCGACCGCCCCCCCTCGCTGGCCGTCTCAAAAATAATACGACCGACCTCCAACAACAAATCGGGTGGATTACACGGTTTGGCTATGAACCCCGATATCTGCTTATCAGCAAAATATTCAGCCATCGACGCTTTAGCGGTCAAGACCAGCACCGGATATAAAGTGCTGCCGTCCGGGTTTGTGATGCGATCCAAAAAACCCTTGCCGCCCATGCCCGGCATTCCCATATCCAGAATAACCAGATCAGGACGAAATGGCCGCATCTTGACCAAAGCATCCTCCCCGCTTACCGCGCACATGATCTCATAGCCCTCGAACTTCAAGAAATCCCCCAAAGTCGTCAACAGACTGGGATCATCATCAACCAACAATAGTTTACGCTTAGTTATTTCCATAATACCCTCATTCTTGCACTAAACTTGAACGTTGCGCGTTGCTTGTTTGAGCTTTCAACTTCCAACGTTCAACGTTCAAAAAAAATAATTATTCCCTTTTGTGCCCGGCACAGGCGGGCGGCTGCGCTTCCTAACACTCGCTCATCCTACGCTGTCGACCTCTAGCACCCGACCGTCAAACTCTTTTAGCACATGTTTCAAAGCCGGGTCAGCATACAAATCAAGTTTAGAGGGTGAGCTTGACTTATCGCTAGCGCACGGCACTGGCACAACTTCGGGGCTTGCTTCCTCGCCCGTGCGCATCTCCTGCAATTTTTTTAGAACTGCATCAAGCGACACCGCACGCGCCAGACGTGCGCACCTTATCAAAGACATTTCAATCATGGTTCGCACAGACAGCGCGAAACGCAGCCTGCCCTCCATCTCGCCCAGTTGGTCAGCGATCTGGATCACCCTCGCAGGCTCAGCCAGCACAGCCTGCTCAGCCAGCACACTTATCTGTTCCGGCGTCACATCAAGGTTTGCCATTTCTTCGCCGACAAACTGATACACTAGCAGGTTACGGAAATGCTCCATCAGTTCAACCACCAGCCTGCGCATATCCTTGCCCGCGCTGTCAAACACCGCGACTAGCTTGAGTATCACTGCCATGTCGCCTTTAAGAACCGCCTCGGCCAAACCCTCCAGAGATTTGCGCGAAACCAGCCCGAAGACCGCCAGCACATCTTCCTC
>JAQVQN010000139.1 GCA_028701555.1 Kiritimatiellia bacterium
CGTACTGACGTTGCAAGAGATCCAGGTTGGCCTTGCAGGTTTCAAGGGCCCGGAAAACCACATCCGCGAATTGCTGGCTGTAAACCTCCACCTCTTTTTCCTTGACCTTGACCTCGGGGTGATTAGCTGTGTAGCGCGCCAGCAAAGAGTTCTTTTCCGCCAACACTTTTTGCAGCGTCTGGTATGCCGCGCCAATCTCACCAGAGCGAGGCACAGAGTCAGGCAAAGAGCCGAATTTCTCCGGATCAGCCTGAATAACTTCTAACGTTTTGCGCAGCTCAACAGCTTTGGTTATCTGCCCTTCCAGGCCCAGAATCTCACCGTTGAAACGACCCAAAGCCTGCTGCGACATCTCGCTTTCGCTGGCCATGAAGTCGAGTTGGTTGGCTACCCGGAAATCCAACATCTCCTTATCGGCGCGCTCCAGATTGCGCTTCTGTTGCTCTGAAGTTGTGGCCAGCCATGAAACAGCCACTTCCGACTCGTTGCGGTTCTGGTCGGAGGTGAACATCTCGGCAGCTTTGGCATAAGCGTTTGCCAGATCGGCTGCCAGTTGGGCATCAGTCGAACGCACGGCTATGCGTATCAAACGCGAACGGCGCTGCAGTGTCATTTTCGACCCCACCAGCGTACTGATCAATTGCTCATCCGTGACCGTGGAACTGGGGAAGTCGCTGCGATACTGGCTGACAATTTGATCGATCACCGCCCGGCTACGCAAGCGCGCCAAGCGGGTATTGAAAACCTCATCAAGCGACATGCCGGCTTCGGTCTCAATGATCGCCTTGCGCATACCGGTATAGGTCGAGCTGCGGATGCTCATTTCAAAAACGCTTTCAGCCTCATAGATTGTCGGCGATATCTTGAAAACTGCAAACGCCACCACCAGACCCAGAATTATAAACACCGCGATTGTCACCCAGCGCTGCGTACATACGCGGATCATGCGGCCGATGGTGACCGATCCCATCAGAGACTCTTCGTCGTCCGATATACCACCGGCACCGCCGCCATAGTAATATCCCGCCCCGTAACCGCCAGCCCCGCCTGAATAGGCGGCCGCAGGCGCGCCGCCGCCGTAGTACATAGAACGGCTGCCACCTCCGCTGCCACCATAGTACATGGCGCGGCTGCCGCCGCCGTAGTACATGGCGCGGTTGCTACCGCCGTAGTAAACAGGCCGACTGGATGTATTTCTTTTTTCGTCGGCTGAAGTTCGTTCAGTTTCGCTCATCTCTAGCTCTCCAAATAAAACTGTTGTTCTTTTCCAAACGCTGCTTTTCTACGCTTCACTTAAAACCTAAGCTTGTCCTGCGGGGCGGGTTTGGGTCGGCAAAAAGGCCGACAATGAAGCCATAACACAGACCCACGACAATAAAAATGCTGGCGACTGCAAAGGATTGCTAATAAAGCTCTCCAATAAACACATCAGCAAGGCTAAGACCCCGCAAAACACAATCGGCGATATGCGCAAAAGATAGATCCTGCCGTCATTTTCATCATGCGTTCCAAACAGCAGTGCTATCCGCGCCCGGTAGCAGATCGGCACCACCAGCATGACTGCGGAAGCCAGCAGCAGCCCACACCCCAGCACACCGTATTCACAAAGGTATTGCAGCCAGTCGTTATAAACATATGCCTTGTTTTCAGCTATAAGCTGCCAATCTTTGGGGTTTATCACAAGGCCTACAAAATGCCTGAAACCATCCGCGCCCACCCCAACCCAAGGATAGTCCTCCCAGATCGCGACAGCCGCTTGGCTGCGCACCGCTTTACTGGCCAAAAGATTTGCCACATATTCATCAAATGGCAGCGCGGCTTTGATCCTAAACATGACCGGGTTTTCCGGCCACAGATAGCCCAGCACCAGAACAGCCGTGGCCGCAACCAAAGCCGAGGCCATGAACAGCTTCAACTGCGAATGCCGGGACACATGCGGCGCAAGGTATATGATCCAATAAAACACGATAATAACCGCCAGTGCCGAATAAACGGACGCTGTAAGAACGTTGGCGAAATATATCATGCCGGCTAGATTTCCCGCCACACCAACAAGGAAAAGCAGAATGGCTGAACGCTGGGCTCGCGTAAACGCATCCGCAAAGACCCCCATCGAAACCATCAGCCAGAACCCGCAGAAAGCACCAATAAAAGCGGGCCCTTCCCCGCGAGCCAGTCCGATAAAGGGCGATGCCTCAGCAACAGCCCGCAAAACCGCAAAAACCGCAAAAAAACCGCTGGCCAAGCTCATGCTCTGCAAAAGCAGGCGTTTAGATGCTTTGCTCATGGCGTCACGCAGAGCCATGGCAACGACCCAACAGGCAATGACCACCGACATCCGGTTCATGGCGGCATGCGATTCGACACCGAAAGGCAGCCAAGACACAGCCGGTTTGCTCATTTGCCAAACATCCGCATCAGTACGGTACACCAGATGGCATCCGCTGTTCAACCATTGCACAGCGACAAACAATATCAGGGTTGCACCGACATAAAACAAAGGATCCCAAAGCAGCTTTCGCGACACTCGGAAGCGTGCGTCTGCCAAGGTCTCTCCGCTCCTGACAGCCGGCAGCATAAACATGAACTCAAAGACCAGCAAAGAGAGCCACAGCAAAGGTAGCATGCCTTCTGTAACCGGACGAACTAGCAGGAGAATCGGGAAAGCGCAGGCGCAAGCGACATGAACGGCCAATCCGTATTTTGTCAAAAACTTCTGAATCATAACTTCAGCACCGCGTCTGCAATCAATTGCAAAAAAAATCCGCCTACACGTCATCTGTATCGCATAGGCGGAATCGTCATAGCTCTAACCCAAGCCGATTGAAAAGATCAATAACGGAAGTTGAGGCCTAAAACACCCCTGATACGGTCAAACTCGTCAACCTTGTCGTCAGATATCTGTTCTTCATACATCACCGACCCATAAAGCGACACATATTTCTGCAGACGATAGTCGGCGCGAATTCGCGCAGAGAACTTATCCGAGGTCACAGCGCCTTGATTACCTACAGAATACTCATTCTCTTCCCGGCGCATGCCGACGTCTAAACGGGTAGTCAGGCGTTTGGCAGGACGATAAGACAGACCGGTTGAAAGGACATAAACCTGCATAGCCTGATTGCTCTCTCGCTCGCTGGGCTGGAAGTAGCTGGAGCCCGCGACAGACCAGACCAATTTTGGATTGATGATCCAGTTCGCGTCTAGGCTGTAGACCCAACCGGTCAACTGGTCGCCTTCAGCGTAATCAAACCAACTGGCTCCCATCAAAGCCCGGTAAGATATACGTTCGGTGGCACGCGAGCCGAAACCGGCCATCAGGGTATATCCGGTACTGTTGCTGTCGATTCCTTCAGCACCGTCGCTGTCGTACACCTGATAGGAACCGTTCAAAAGCAAATTGCTCTTGGCGGTTAGCTTACGCGCGACCTCCATCCCCAAACTCCATTCGCGCCAGCCGTAGAGACTGCCGAATTGATTGCCGTCGTTCTTGTAGCTGAGATCAGAATACATTCCGTTCAGAGTCACCGCGCTTCTCTCGCTGATCTGGTATGAGAGGGCACTCGTGATCTCATGCAGGTCACGCTCGCGCCAGATTCCGCGCCCGCCGTCCAGAATCGAATCATCCTGATGCGTCTTGATATAATTCTGCCCCAAAAGGAACCTCAGACCGCGCGGCGACTCAGCAAAGAACCTTAGGCTTTCGCCATACCGCGCCTGATCAAGCTCGTCATACTTCTGGTATTTGTCATAACCGTACCAAGCTTTGCCGTCCAGTCCCCAATCATTACCCCTGTAGGTCAAGTCAACGCCTGGGTTGATCGTAAGTATGCTGTCTGCGCTGTCATTCTTGTCATAGTCAACGTTGCTGTCGTAGGAGTACTCCAGATTGACGAATGGCGAGACGGTCAGGTTGTTGAACTTGAAACCAGAAGTGCTTTGCGCATGCCCTGACAAAACCATTGTAACCGTCAACAAGAAACCGATGCCTGACAAAGCAAACGAGGTCTTTCTTGTAGCCATAAACAACACTCCTTCTTTAAAAACTTGCGGTCAGCGGAACCAAGGTTCCAAACTTTACCTTTTCGGCGCTATAATCGTGGTTCCTTGGTTCTGGTAACCGGAAGGCAACCTCGGCACCCGGTTGATTCCGAAGTCGGCATTATGATCCTCCGGCGTCACCATTGTGCCACTGATCTGCCACACCTGCGAGAGCGGCATCCAGACCGACTCGTTTGAGGGCTGCCGCTCACCGCCCTCCTCGCCGTCTGTCTCCCACTCGGTGTTCTCGTTCAATTCGGCCAAAAGCCGATCAAGCAAAGAGTGCCCCACCACCCGCATCATCGTTCTATAATATTTCAGGGGAAGCGCTTCAACATCAGCGGCAGCCAGCAGAGACTCGTAGTCGTTGTTTTCTACAACCGACCTGACCCAGTCGGAGGCGAGATTGCGCATGCGCTCGTCAGGCAGCAAGGCGATCAGAACGTTACCCAGCGCAGGATTGCTAGCCCCCCTCAAGAAAGCCAGAATCACGAAGGTGTTTCGCACAGACGGCATGTCAAGCTGCGCATTGCGTTCAATCGCGATCTTCAGTGTCTCGGATGCGATCTTCTCGTACTGCTCGTCCGACAAGCCGTTGTACTCCTGATTAAACCGCTTGGCAAGCTCTTCGGTCACAACCGGCAGATACTCGACTGGTATGACCGCGAAAACCTCGGCGATCACGCGCATCTTGACTTCGCCCGATATTCCGGCGATGCAGGCCACCGCTGTTCGCACAAAGGCAGCGGCTTTTTCATCCGGGCCGACCGGCATACGGCTGACGGCCTTTAGAATCCTTTGGGTGAACTCCACCCTGTCTTCAGGCGAAACGCGCTCCAAAGTGACTTTCAAAACAGCAGTGTCGCCAACTGATGGCCCAATCTGCTTGAGCCATTGGGCACGCGTGAGAAAAGCGTTTTCCTGCGCCATAACGCTTACGGCCGCCAGCATACCAACCGCAATCATTCCGCACCATTTCGGGCTATTCAATTTCATTGCATCTCTCCTAACAGCACTCAATACCAAGATTCCGGAATCCAAATCACATCGCCCGGTTTCAAGGCTATATCCAAATCGGAGCGCCCATCTTTGCCGATTTTCTCAATATCAACCACAAAACGCTTAACTGACCCGTCTTTCTCGCGACGAGTCACCCTTACTTTACGCTTATTAGCCAGTGCCGTAGCGCCTCCAGCCAGCATCACCGCCCGCGTCACAGTGAGATCTCTGGTTGAGGGCATGTTCACCGGCCCCGGCCGCGCGATCTCGCCCATCATCAACACCGACCCCCACGGAGACTTCATGCCCGCGTTTTCGGCGTACACGAAACCGACCGTGACCTGCGGATCAATAAAATAGTCCTTGAAGGATGCCTTAAGCTTCTCCTGCAACTCTATGACCGTCAAGCCGTCGCACTTAACAGCGCCGATCAACGGCATCAATATCTCTCCGTTAGCGTTCACCTCCGCCGTAATGTCTGAAACCGCCTGCGACCCTGACGCTGTAACCGAAACCCTGAGCGTTATACCCGACACAATCACCGGTTCGCCAGAAGGCACGTAGACCGACATGTCATCAAAATCAGGCTCTGCTTTTTTAAAAGTCCAACAACCGCACACTCCACCAGCGGCCAAACATAGAACAAGCAACCTTAAACGCTTTTTCATCAACTGTTTCAACCAAAAACTCGCTCTCTGCGAACCGCAACCAAAACGCTTTTACGCATCAATATTTTGAATATTACCACTATGATCGTTAGCGAGCAACTTCAAAAAACATTAAAAAGTCTTTCAATATTGAAAACATCTTGAATAAACAAACGGCTTTTTTTTATCACATTTTACAATTTGCGTCCATCACAAAATCATCCCTTGAAATCTTTGAGATGGCCAGCCAAAGACAGAAACCCGCGCCAATAAAACTTAAGGTCTGCCAGCGGGTCGCTGGTAGAAAATATGCGGCGCGCGATTGTCTCGGGATGCAGGAAGGCCCGGTATACCCGGCGCACCGCCCCCTTGGTGACTTCCTCGGGCACACCAGAACGCATGACCTGCTTGCGCATGTCGTAGTCGTCCCACGCCCGCGTGGTCAGCAGACCGGCCTCGTCCAGCTCTCGGAAAAGCGGCGTACCCGGATAAGGCACGACCACTGTTACTTGTAATGTGGAAGCGTAGCCCTTCCGAAGGAGCCGACGAGCCAGTCTCACCGTGTTCTCGATTTCGGCCGCACCTTCCCAGGGATAACCGAACATGACGGTCACATGCACATCGAGACCGGCCGCAGCCGCGTCCTTCGCACCCTCCTCGATCTGCCTAACGGTTAATCCTTTTACCAAACGGTCAAGCGTGGCCTGATTCGCTGACTCCAACCCGAAGAGCACCAGCCGGAAGCCGGCTCGCCGCATCAAAGCATAGGCCGCCCGATCCAGACACCCGAAGCGCATGTTGCAGTCGATGCGAACTTTCTTGTTGTAACCTCTAGCTATCATCTCTTCGCAAAAGGTCTTGAGCCATGCTCCAGCCGGGAAACTGCCGGTGTCGTCCATGATTTCCCGGATGCCGTAACGCTCGATAAGCTCGCCGATCTCGTCAACCACCTCTATAGGGTCGCGCACGCGGTAAGTAGGATAAAGCGTGGTCCAG
>JAQVQN010000140.1 GCA_028701555.1 Kiritimatiellia bacterium
GGGGCGCGAGACGCTGGAGCGGGCGCTGTTCACTGGCGCACCTTGCGCCTGGGACCGCATGGTCGCGGCACTGGCAAAAAAGGGCAAGCCGGTCGCGGGCAGGCTCAAGTTCGGTCTGGCGGCGGACCATGTGCGGCTCTTCCCCGACCCGACAGGCCGTCGCAACCTCAAGGACATTGACGGCACGTCAGAGAACGCTGCCGCGGCGGACTTCATGTTGCATGAACTGCGCGCCTTCACGGAAAATCCTGAGGTCTCGATCTGCGCATCGATCGCGGGCGGTCGCAAAACCATGAGTGCGCTGCTGATGTCGTGCATGTCGCTGCTGGGGCGGCGGCAGGACCGTGTGTTACATGTGCTGGTGAACCCGCCTTTCGATGGATGCCTTTCGCCGATCTTCCTGTTCCCGGAGAGAGGCCGCAAGCATGCCGAGCCGTCGGGGCGTGCAGTCAGTTCTTCAAATGCGAGGATTACACTGTTCGACGTGCCTTTCGTGCGCATGCGCGGCTGGTATGAGGACACTTTCAAGAGTGCGCCGCCGGGATATGCGGCATTGGTCAGGGGCATCCAGAAGCAGGCTCCCGAGCCGGCGGTGCTGCCGCAACTGACGCTCGACTTCGACACCGGACGTTTGCTGGTTGACAAGCTCACGGACACGCGGCTCTCGGCGACCGAGTTCGCCGTGGTGTCCTTGTATCTGGAAGGGCAGACTGAGCCGGAAACCTTATTCGAGCGTGTCGTGTCCATGAAGCGGGGCAGACTAGCGCCTAGCGTGCCGGAATGGCGGCACCAGTTGCAGGCGAGCAGCCGGTTCGTCAAGCGCGCGGATCTGCCGCCGGACAAGGCACAAGCAGAGCTGGAACAGGGAAAGGCGGATGTCAGTAAAGTGCTGGCCTCCGCGCGCAAAAAGTTGGCGCGGCTGCCTGAACTGCGGCTGGTGCTTGATCGCCTGCTGCCCAGGCGCGGCGCCAAGCCCAATTATCCGTTGGCCCGCATAAAGATTTTGGGGAGGCAGGGGGCGATTTGAGCGGAAGGCGCGGGCGAGAGGGACGCTGGCTGGGACCCAGGACCCAGGGCCCAGGACTCAGGCCGGGATGCGGGACGTAAGGAATCAGCGCGGCTCGCGGGGACCCGCCTTCGTAAGCTACGGCGGGGCAAGCGCTCGCCCTCCAGGGACGCGGGAATCACCGCGTCGGTCACAGGCCCATGTCTTCGTTCACCACGAGGACATGCATGTCGGTCAGGGTGGGTTTGCTGTCGATGATGGTGGTCACGTGGCAGATGCGCTGCGGCGAGTCGCAGTCGGAGCAGAACCCAGAGACCGCGCAGGGGGTCTGCTTGTTGAGGCGCATGGCGTTGGGCGGCGCGGATTTTTCTTTGATGCGCCGGATGGCGTCGCTGATGCCGCCTTCCACGATCTTATTGCGCCCGACTACCACGATGACCTTGGCGGGGCCGTAGATCATGGCCGCGACGCGGTTGCCATTGCCGTCGATGTTGACCAGGCAGCCGTCGAGGGTGGCAGCGTTGGTGCCGGTCAGGAAAAGGTCACAGGTCTGTTGGCGGCGCATGATCTCCTGCCGCTGCTCTGGCGAAAGGTTGGGAAACCCGTGGTTTAGGATCTCTTTGCCCTGTCCGGCCAGGTCGGCGGTGAGTTCGAGGTCGGCGACGGAGAGCGAGCCGCCGAAGCCGACGTTCTGGGCTGCGGCGGCATGTGCGAGGATGTACTGTGCGGCATCGCCCGCAGTGGCGCAGTAGACGGCGGTGAAGTGTTTCCGGTTTAGGCTCTCAACCAGTTTCAGGCATTTCTTCTCCGAAGTCCATTGGTTCAACTTTTCTGTTCTGGGCAGCATGGCTGTTTCTCCTTGGGTTGTGATGTTTCAGGGCAGGGTAACCGAGTTGACTATGAGGCGCACATGACGTACACGGTCGCCGCCGACCAACGCTTTCACGGCTTTTTCGATATTCTTCAGGTGTGCGCGACGGATTTCGAATAGGTGCGGTGAAGAGTCCACATAGATGTAAAGGGTGTTGTTGTCCCATTTACCGGGCCGTGCCACCTTCGCGACTCCCGGCGGCACCATATCCGGCCATGCCTCGGTCAGGCGATTCATCCAGGGGCTCTCCTTGATTTTAAGGCGCGCCTTGATTTTTTCGACGACGCCAGCCATGTTTTCCGGGGCTTGGCGTGTCTCGGGCGGGTCGTGGTCGATCGGCAGGCCGGGAATGACATTGTTTAAAAGGCGTCGGACACCGCGGTTATGCCGTTTGTCGCGCTCTGTCAGCTCGCGCCGCACGGCGGACTTTCTGACACAGAAGGCAGAATCGTCGTCTTTGGAGTCGAAAAAGACGTTTTCCGGGGCCGGTTCCTCCGCTGAATCAAACTGATGTTTGCCTTTACGCATGGGTAAAGTATATCATGGTCACATTAATGAAATGAAGTGAAGAGGAGCATTTAGTGAAAAAAGGTAACATGCTGATAGCCCAGAGCGGCGGACCGTCCATGGTGATCAATCAGAGTCTTGTAGGTGCAGTTCTGGCGGCACGGGAAAATAAAGGCATCGCGAAGATCTACGGTGCACTGCACGGTATTCAGGGCATCCTGAACGAGGACTTTATCGATTTGAAGAAAGAGAACCGCAAAACGCTGGAGGCGGTAGCGAACACGCCTGCCTCGGCACTGGGTTCTGTGCGCAGAAAGCCTACGCCGGAAGACTGCGAGGCGATTTTCCGTGTGCTGCTCAAGCTCGACGTGCGTTATTTCTTTTACATAGGGGGCAACGATTCGGCGGAAACAGTGCATATTATCAACGAGGCGGCGATTAAAGCCGATTATGCCATACACTGTTTTCACATCCCCAAGACCATTGACAACGACCTGCGCGAGAACGACCACACGCCGGGCTACGGCAGCGCAGCGCGTTTCGTGGCTTGCGCGGTCAAAGGTGACGATCTCGACAACCGCGCGCTGGGCGGGGTCAAGATCGACGTGATCATGGGGCGTAGCGCAGGTTTCCTGACTGCTGCGGCGGCCTTGGCGCGCCAAGACCCGGACGACGGTCCGCATCTGGTCTATCTGCCGGAGCGCGCGTTCAGCATCGAGCGCTTTGTCAAAGACGTGAAGGCTGCCATGAAGAAGTTCGGGCGCTGTGTGGTGGCGGTTTCGGAAGGTATCGCCGACAAGGACGGCACACCGATAGTCGCCAAATTCACGCAGGAGACGGATTCGCACGGCAACGTGCAGTTGAGCGGCACCGGGGCCCTAGGTGACCTTTTGGCCAAGGCGCTGAAAGAGCGCGCAGGCATCAAACGTGTGCGCGCCGATACCTTCGGGTATTTGCAGCGTTCGTTCCCCGGCATCGCCTCTGCCACCGACGCCCTCGAGGCGCGTCTGGTGGGGGTCGCGGCGGTTCAGGCTGCGGTTGACGAGGATGTCGCTAGCGGTTCAGTTGCGATTAAGCGGCGTCCGACCAAAAAGTACGGGGTGGATTTTGTGGTTGTGCCGCTGCGCAAGGTGGCTAAAGAGACCCGCCACATGCCTGACTCTTTCATCAACAAGGCTGGAAACAACGTGACGAGCGCCTTCATAGAGTACGCGCGTCCGCTGGCAGGCACACTGCCGCCTTGCGCACGGTTTGAGCAGTTGAGAGGGGCGAGGGAGGTGCGGTAGTGCTTTAGTTAATTAGTGCGGCAGTTGCGGGGCGGGCGGCAAGGAGAGCTTTTTTTATGGAAACGATTGATAAAGATGCCAGCGGGATTGCGCCGGATGAGACGCTGTCGCGCATAGAGCTGCAGATTGAGCAGGAGAAGCTGAAGCTGGAGCGCGAGCGGATCATGCTGGAGCGCGAGCGTCTGGAGTCGGCGCGTGAGCGGGTCAAAGCGCAGGAAAGTTTGCATACCGACAAGAACGGCAAACTGGCTGTGAGTCTTTCTAATTTCATTCTGGTGTCGATCATATGCACTTTGGCAGGCGGCATATTGGGCGCTTTCTCGGCATCGTCGCATCTTAACCGACGCAGCACAGCCAGGCTTCAGGAGGTCATGCAGACATTGGCTGAAACTTCACCGGAGGGGGTGGGGGTCACCACCAACCAAGCCCAGTCCGTCGCGTCGGATCTGCCGGCCTGGTTAAAGGCCATGCAGCCAAAGGACGCGCATGCCGGCATCTCGCTGGTGGTCATACAGTAGCGAGGTGCGGTTGGCCAGGCCCACAGACAAAGGGATCGGTAATGTCGTTTTTTAAAGCTTATGACATGCGCGGCGAGTTCGGGAGGGACTTTAGTCTCGACACCGTATACCGCATCGGGCGCTGGCTGCCGTCGCTGCTGGAAGCGCGGCGCATGCTGGTGGGGCGGGACGCGCGACTGACTTCAGAAGCCGTGCGTGACGCGCTGGTGCGAGGTTTGACGGAGGCTGGTTGCGATGTGGACGACATGGGTCTGGCCACGACGCCGATGGTATACTTTTTTACTGCGCGGGACGGTTATGACGCTTCGGTGCAGATTACGGCATCGCATAATCCGGCCAGCCACAATGGAATGAAAGTATCTAGGTCTGAAGCCGTGCCGGTGGGGTACGACAGCGGCTTGGCCGATCTTGAGCAGCGGGTGCTTTCGGGCGAGCTGCCGAATGCGGCGGCAAAGGTCGGCGAACAGCGGCAGGTTGAGTGCCGCGGACGCTTTGTTGAATGGCTGCGCGGGTACGAGAGTGATTTATCGGGGCTGCGTTTCGCGGTTGACTGTTCAGACGGTGTGGCGGGCATGTTCGCGCGCGAGCTTTTCGGCGCCGGCCCGCTGTATCTCAACGATGTGCCGGACGGCCGTTTCCCGAATCACGCGCCCAACCCGCTTGAGGCCGAGAACCGCGAGCAGTTGAGGTCAGCGGTGTTGGACGGGAGGCTTGATGCGGGAGTCATATTTGACGGTGACGCCGACAGGGTCATGTTTTTGGACGAGACCGGGGCATTCGTGCAGCCTGATTATCTGATACCGCTTTTGGCGCGGCATTTCCTGATAACGGAACCTGGCGCCACTGTTATCCACGACATACGCACCTCACGCGGCGTGATAGAGGCCCTTAAGGCGGACGGTGCGCTGCCGCTGATGGGCAAGGTGGGGCACGCCTTCGCCAAAATATTGTTGCGCCAGAGCGGGGCGGTCTGCGGAGGTGAATTGGCCGGACACTATTATTTCAGGGATTTCTTCTGCTGCGACTCCGGTGAGCTGGCGGCCCTGCTGATTTTAGAGGCACTAGCCGTGGCCAAAAGGCGCGGGCTCAGCTTTAGCGGTCTGGTTGGTCCGATCCGCAAATATGCCAACTCGGGGGAGCGCAACTACCGCATTGAGGACAAAGACGGTGCGATCCAGGCGGTCTTGGCTTATTTGGAGAATTGTGGCGAACCCGTGGAACGGGCAGATTTCGACGGTGTGCGGGTTGATTTTGCGGATTGGTGGGTGAATGTCCGCAAATCCAACACCGAACCATACCTGCGTTTGGTGGCTGAGGCGGTAGACGCGGAAAGTCTGGCCAGCAGATTGAAAGATTTGGAAAAGGCGCTAGCACCTTTTGTGGACGGATCCGGGGCGGGATGTGGGGTGTGACGGATGCTTGAAGTTGATCGCATAACTTTTTCTTACGGCCGACGGCGTGTGGTTGACGAGGTATCGTTTGATATCGCGCCCGGCGAGATTGTGGCTCTTACCGGTCCCAACGGTGCGGGCAAAACCTCGCTGATCAAGATACTTGCGTGCCTTTTGATGCAGGATGACGGGTGTGTGCGTCTGGATGAGGTTGACCCTTTGGTGCGCCCGGTCAAATACCGGCGATGGATTGGTTATCTCTCTGAGCGCTGTCCGCTTTACGACGAGATGCGGGTGGACGAGTACCTCACATATCGTGTGCTGCTCAAAGGCGAGCGCAGCCTGCGTGTGAGGCGCCGCGTCAGCGAAGCTTTGGAGATGTGCGGTCTGATTGATGTAGCCGCCAACCGCATACGTCTGTTGTCGCAGGGCTACCGCAAGCGCGTCGGGTTGGCCGAAGCGGTGGCTCTGCATCCGCGGCTGCTGTTGCTGGATGATTTGCTGGCAGGGATAGATGCCGGACAGCGAAAAAAGACCGCCGCGCTTTTATCGGCAGCTTCTGCCCGCTCGGCGGTGTTGGTGTCGGGGCATGAGCTTCACGATCTTATGCCGTGGTGCACGCGTTTTCTGGTAATGTCGCAAGGCCGGATCGTGGCGTCCTTGCGTTCTAACGAGCACAGCCGTGAAGAGCTTCTGGGGCTGATCGAGGCGCATGTTGCGGGTGACCGCGTGGAGGGAGCGGAAGCATGAGGGTTGTTTATGCGATATGGCTGCGAGAGGTGCGCGCGCTTTTGGGCGCGTTATCCTGCGGGGTCGCCTTGGCGGCTTTTCTTTCGGCTTACGGATGGACTTTCGGCATGCTGCTGCGTGAAAACGAGGGTAGCGTTTTGCAGATACAGAGCCTGTGGGGTGTGTCTGTCGCGCCGTGGCTGCCGGTTTTTAGCGCCATCATCACGACGCGGCTGTTTGCAGAAGAACGTTCTACGGGCATGATCGAGATGCTGATGTCCTCGCCTGTGCGTGAGCGTGAAGTGGTGGCAGGCAAATTTTTGTCGTCTTTCACGGTGGTGCTGCTGGCACTGATAATTTCGA
>JAQVQN010000141.1 GCA_028701555.1 Kiritimatiellia bacterium
AGCGAGATGGGTGCCAGCATCGCGGCGACACTGAAGATCCAGGCCGAGGAGATCCGCCGCAGGCGTTATCAACGTGCCGAAAGGCAGGCCGCGCGCGCGCCTTCGCTGATGATGATACCCACAGCTCTGTTCATCCTGCCGGCTGTGTTCATTGTCATTTTTGTTCCTATCATGATCCGGGCTATGGAATCGGGCATGGGTCAGTATTTCAACAATTGAGGAGGGGCGCGTCATGTTCAAGTTGACCGTGGAAAAAGGTGAGGCTGCGGGCAAGGTTTACGAGCTAAAGCCAGGCGAGAATACGATCGGGCGCTCGCGTTCCACTGCGGTGCACATCGCCTCTCCGGACGTTTCCGGCGTACACGCGCGCATCCGCATCGCGGGCGGCTCGGCATTTTTGGAAAACCTCAGCCAGTTCGGAACCAGTGTCAACGGCGCTCCAGTCACGGGAGAGGTTGTTTTGGCCGACGGCCAGCGGCTTGGGCTGGGCAAAAACACGGTTCTGCTTTTCAGCCAGGACACCGCAAAGTTGCAGGAGGCTGTTACCGGCGCGGGATTAGACCCTGCCGCCGCTGACGATGGCGAGAGGACGATGGCGGCGACGGTCGGCGCCACGCGTGCGCCAGTCACGCAGGCGGCTACACGCGCGGGAGACGCAGATGGGCTGGAAATGACGGCGGCTTTTGTGCCGCCTGATCCGGACATGGAAGAGGAAGAGGGCGCAACGCACGCTATGCAGACACGCGGTGCAACCCCGGAAGAGATCGAGATGCTGCGGTCGAATGAGCAGAAGCGTGCGCGGCGCAAGATCATGACCATCGTGGCGGTAGCGGTGCCTTTGTTGTTGTTGACCATTATCTTACGGCCCAAACCCTTGCCGCCCGAAACCGAGATAGAGTGGGCGCGTGACGAAAGCGGCGAGTATCTGGACGCTTTTGAGCCAGCCTTGAGCGGGGGCGTCAAAGACGGCGGTTATGATGTTATGTATCCCGGTAACAAGAGCTTCAAGAAAAGCGTTGTCGGCGGCGGCTTTGTTTTGGAGGGCCGCATGGGACGTAAGCTGGACGTGCCGATGCGGGTGGTTTTGCAGGAGGAGCATGACATACGTTTGGCGGGCATGAGCCGCGCCGAAATGGTGGATGATTGGATCGAGCAGGTCTCTGCCAGCGGGGGCCGCTGGAACTTTGAGCGGCCGTCGCCGGTGGTGGCTTTTTTCGGCAAGCGTAACGGCGTGCCCTACACGCGAGTGACCTACCTGCGTGACGGCGGAGGTTCATGGTTCGGCATGGCCTGCGTGGTGCGCCACGGTTGTCGGCGTATAACCCTCTGCGCAGAGGTGCCGGTAACGGAGCGGGTGCGGGCAGAGAGCATGCTGGCAACCAAAATGCTTGCCGTGTCGGAGCAGTTCGAGTATTCGCATTGGGAGCACAATCCTGTAATACCCGCGTTCCCTGAAAACGAAGTTCTGTCCCAAGTCAGCAAGGAATTGGACCGCATTGCACCTGCCACCTGGGTGGCGTTGGAAAACCAGCTTACCGGCGTGCTGACCAAGGCGTCTCTGGCGAGTAATACGGAAGGCGTCAGCGAGGCGCAGCGCCTGCTGATGAAACTGCGTGAACGCCAGACGCTCTGGTTCAACAGCCAGCAATTGGCTTTCGACTCGGCCTTGATGCAGGGCAGCAACGCGCGCGCAGTCAAGATCGCGGAATTCACCAAGGCGGTCTTTTCCAATATGGAAGACCAGCGTTATTTCACTGTCAGAAAATGGAAGGTGTATTGATTCCATGTTGATTAGACTTGAGTTTAATGGACGCATTATCCATGAAATCAGCTCGGGTGCGATCTCAGGCGAGATCCTGATCGGGCGTAGCCACTCCTGCACTTGGCCTGTGCCGAAAGAGGATACTGTGTCCAGCTCTCGTCACGCCGCGCTGTTCGTCAAGGGCGGCGCTGTATGGTTGAAAGATTTGGGCAGCACCAACGGGACGTTCCATAACGGCAAGAAGATCGAGAAGAAG
Organism: Kiritimatiellia bacterium; assembly: GCA_028701555.1. Lineage (GTDB taxonomy): Bacteria > Verrucomicrobiota > Kiritimatiellia > RFP12 > UBA1067 > JAQVQN01. Next base: position 2,019 of record JAQVQN010000141.1, read on the forward strand.
AAACTGGCGGTCAACGACAAAATCGGTCTGGGCAACTGCGTCCTGTGCGTTGAGCCGGAACGCGGCAGAGAGGGTAAGGCTTTTTCCGAACTGTCCGTGCGCTCAGGCAAGGCCCGAGGCCAAAAGAAGCAACTCAAGCCGCCTGCGTTTGTGATCGGATCCGATCCCTCCGCCGACCTGGTCTTTCTGGACACGCTGGTCTCGCGGCGCCATGCGGAGATACTGGTCAAGGAGGACGGCAGTTGCTGGGTCAGGGATTTGGGCAGCAAGAACGGCACGGCGGTAAACGGCATGCCGCTGCGAGATGACAAAGAGCGCCTGCTGAAGGACGGCGACCGCATCAGCTTTTCGCACATGGAGGTTGATTTTCTGGATGGGGCGGTCAAGCGCTCTAACAAGCAGACCTGGCTGCGGGTTGGTATTTTGGTTGCGACCCTGCTGGCTGGAACGGGAATGTATCGCGTTTATCAGGGCATCCGGCCCTCGGCCGAGTCTTATATACGCAGCGCCCGCAAGCTTGCGGCGCAAGAAAAGTTTACGGCAGCGGCCGAGACCGTCGACAAGGCCGCCAACGCGCGCCGCGCCTCGCACAATCAGGTTACCATCGAAGAGCTGCGCCGTCTGCTAGGGATTTGGGAGAGCACGTTGGCGCTATGGCGGCGCGCCAAAGAGTCCTTGGAGCAGGGGCGCTGGACTCAGGTCTCGCGCGATCTAGGCATGCTTCAGGCCACCAAAAAGGACGCTTGGGAGTGGAACGAAGAGGCGGCTGACGAGAACGCCAACGCCCTGCGTGCCAAGGCCATGCTGGATGCTTTGCTGCGGGCAGAGGCCTCGATCGGACGCGAGGATATACGCTTCGATATGCTGGCCGAGGATCACGACGCGGTGGCTAAGGCTTTGGCTGGACTGGGTGCTGAAACGCCAGCCTATTTGACTCCCCTAAAGGCAGAGCTGGAAAAGATCCGGGAGCGCCAGTCGGTGTTGCTGGCTGAAAGCCACAAAATGGAAGAAGCGCTGAATATGCTCTCCCAGGAGATGCCGCCTTATCGCGAGATCGTGAAAGTGGTAGAAGAGGCCTGCGACAGCAAAGAGGAGGCGCTGCGGCGCAGGGCCCGGGTGGTGCGCGCGCCGTTGCAGGCGCTGGCGCAGAGTTTCGGTCTGCTGGCGGCGGCGGCACAGAATGTCAGGGAGCTGGAAATGCAGAAGGCTATGGCCGAGGACATCTCGCTGCCGTCTGTAGATGCCTGCACGATTGACCCGCGGTTATCTCAGGCGCGAAAGACGCTTGAGAAAGCTGACAAAAACCTCAAGGTCAAGGCCGGGCAGTTAAATATGCTTTTGGGTGAGGTCGTCAAACGCATTGGACTGGAAGGCGACAGTCCTGAGATGCTGGCAGTATTTCAGGACCAGACTGTTATGGACAAGGTTTTGGCCTGCGACACGCTGGATAGCCCTATGCCGCGCCGCAGCCGCCAAGAGCCTTCCGGCGCATACGACCGGGTTTTGGGGGTGGAGGAGTTTTATGAATATCTGTCGGCTTTGCCTGAGCCTGTGAACCCGGCCTTGGTATCGGACCTGCCTTTCGTTTCGATGTTGACGCAGGCGCGTGACCTGTTGCAGAAGATTGAGGCCTTGGAAACGTTTGTCAGTCAGCCGGAAAATCGATGGATGAACGCTGGTAAACTGGCGCGGCAGATGACGCGCATGGCAACAATTCTGGCCAGCCGCGAGGCGCTTATGAAGGAATATGCCACAAGGGCTGAAACCGCATCGGGGCGCGCCGCGCTGATTGCGGGCGGCATCGCCATGCGGCTGTCTCCGAAAGCCGGGGCAGTCAAGGTCAAGGGGCAGCCGCTGGAAACCTGGCTGGAAGGTGAGTTGAAGGGACAGCGCGCCTCACTGCAGCAGCTTAACGGCGAGTACAGTCTGGCACCGGCTGTGCGGCAGATCGAGATACGTAACGAGGTAATGAGTAAAGGATTGCCCGGCGATCCACTGGTGCGCGCGATGTGGGCGCGCCGCGACGCCGCCGTTTCCGCTACGGGCAGCGCGCAGTAAGCATCGGGGCTATACAGACAAGGGTGCTTATGTTAAAGTGCAACCTCGATGCGTTTCTTTTGGCCAGTTTATCTTAGTCTCGCCGGTGCGGCCACAGCAGGTGTATATATGGCAGCTCCTTTGGCGCGGCCATATGTGTCGGCTTTTCTCAAGCCGGCGGTGGCCTCTGCGCCTGCGGCTGCATCTGCAGCCGCACGACCGGCGGCGGTGTTGAAGACCGTGACGCCTGCCGACGCGACTGTCCGTCCGCGAATGGCATCGGTCGATGCCGCAGCGTCCGCCCCGGCCGTGGTCAGAGTGGAAACAAGCGTCGAAAAAAGCTCCGGTTCCGTGTTGCCGAAAGTCCATGAGGTGGATGAGCTGCCGCCGGCTCTCAACGGAATTTATCTGGCGCGCCGCAATGACACGCCGGGCTGGGGCATGACGCATCAACGCGCTTCGGTCTACAAGCTTGACGGCTCCCATGCCGGGCACATCGCGGCCGGAACGCTGGTGGAGTTCCGCGCCCTGAAGAAATCCTCCAAGGGCACAATGGTCGAGTGCATAGTGCTGATGGAGGGCCGCCGGTCAGAGCCTGTGCTGGTAAGCTCTAAGGAACTGCGGCTGTTCACGGGATCATACGAAAAACTTTCGGCACGGCAGATGGACGATCTCACGAAGTATTATGTCTTGAGCGGCAAGGTCGCTGACCGCAAGAACGAGCTGCTCAAGATCGCTGGAGCCAAAAATCCGCACTTCAATCAATACGAGGCTGCGCATAAAAAGCTGATGGGGCATATCGAGAAAGCCAACGGGTTGGCCAAGCAGAGGGATAAGGCTACAGGACTGATCAAGATGCGCCTGGAAGACCAGCTCCGCACCATGAAACATGAAGAGGGACGGCTGCGCACTGAGTATGACGCCGTGCACAAAAAGTTCCGCGAGTGGAAGGAACAAAACGCGGGTGCCATCGTCAAGCCTGATAACGACCCGCAGATAGTGCGGTTCAGCGACGAGATGGCTGCGCTGCGTCCGCGCGTGCCCGGCTTGACCTATTGATCGGCAAAAATGTCTAGTCACAACAACGGCAAGGTAAAGGTGTCGGCCACAGATACCATTCTCGAGAGCATCTCGGACGGCGTGTTCACCGTTGATCTGAAATGGCGGGTGGCATCATTCAATCGCGCGGCAGAAAAAATCACCGGAGTCCCACGTAAAGAGGCTATCGGCAAACTTTGCGCCGAAGTTTTCCGCTCGAGTTTGTGCGGCGCGGAATGCGCCTTGCAGCGAACCATGCAGAGCGGTAAACCAGTGATCGGCAAATCGGCTTATATCATCAATGCCGCTGGCGACCGCATCCCGGTCGGCATCTCGACGGCTGTGCTAAAAGACGAGCGCGGTAAAGTTATCGGCGGAGCCGAGGTTTTCCGCGACCTTTCTGAGATCGATGCGTTGCGGCATGAACTCGCGGGACGTTTCCGCGCAGGCGATCTTGTCAGCCGTAGTCTGCTCATGCAGCGCATCTTCGAGGTCTTGCCCGCGATCGCAGCCAGCCCCAGCACGGTCTTGGTTCAGGGCGAGACTGGTACAGGCAAAGAGCTGGTTGCCCGGTCGCTGCACGAGCTCAGCCCGCGTAAGAAAGGCCCCTTTGTGGCGGTCAACTGCGGTGCGCTTCCGGACACGCTGCTGGAGTCTGAGTTGTTCGGCTACAAGGCAGGTGCTTTTACCGGCGCGGTGCGTGACAAACCCGGACGCTTCGCTCTGGCCAAGGGCGGCACTTTGTTCCTAGACGAGATCGGTGAGATCAGTCCGGCGCTGCAAGTGCGCCTTCTGCGTGTACTGCAGGAACGCATTTACGAGCCATTGGGCTCCACGCATTCGGAAAAGACGGATGCACGCGTGGTCGTGGCCACCAACCGTGATCTGCTGGAGCTTTGCCGCGAGGGAACCTTCCGCGAAGACCTCTATTATCGCGTTAATGTGGTGCGAGTGGAAGTGCCTCCGCTGCGTCGACGCAAAGAGGATATACCGTTGCTGGCGGAAGAGTTCATCCGGCGTTTCAACCGCCTGCAGAACAAGCGCGTGAGCGGGATCGCGGCTGAAGCTTTATCGCTGCTTATGGCACATGACTGGCCCGGAAACGTGCGTGAGCTGGAGAATGTGATCGAACGCGCATTTATCCTTTGCGGCGCGGAAAACATCAAGCTGCAGCACCTGCCGGATAATCTTACGTGCACAGGCACAATGGCTCCGCTGGCGGGTAACGGCAGATTTAAAGACGCGCGTGCCGCCGCTGACGCGCAGGCTATCCGCCTCGCTTTAGAGCGCTGCAATGGTAACCGTCAAGCCGCCGCCAACGAGCTGGGCGTGCACAAAACCACGCTCTTCCGCAAGATCAAGGCTTTGGGCATTGGAACGGCGTGATTCAACCAGTCGCCTGCCACTGGAGGGACGGCTGCCACGCCGTCCGCCGTCTGCAGTCTTGAACCGCAAAACCCCGGTAATCGTAGCAAGAACGCTACTAACTATTTGCGCTATAATTGCATAAATGCAACTCCCAGAATGCCCGTAAATCATGCGCATATTGCGTAAGCACCTATGCAGCAGG
>JAQVQN010000142.1 GCA_028701555.1 Kiritimatiellia bacterium
CTTCAGAGGCTACGGTTATGTAGAAACCAGAAGGCATCTGGTAGCCGTCCATGTGGCCGCCATGCCCGATTTCGATATTACGCAGGGACTGGGCGCAAAAATCCATGGCCCAGCGCATCTGCACCCTTGAGGGGTCGATGTCCAGCCGGGTGAGACGGCTTTTGGCTAGCCGGGCGTCGTCATAGTTACGCTCGTGCTGCATGCGGGAGGTCAGGGCTACCATGGCCAAATTATTGGCGTTGGTGATGGCATCGATATCGCCGGTTAAGCCCAATGAGAGCGGCGAAAGCGGCACCACCTGCGCAAGGCCGCCGCCAGCGGCGGAGCCCTTGATGTTGAAGGTCGGGCCGCCGCTGGGCTGGCGCACGGTGCCCAATGCGCGTTTGCCGAGTTGGCCTAGCCCCTGAACCAGGCCTAGAGTGGTGGTAGTCTTGCCTTCGCCAAGAGGCGTAGGCGTGATAGCTGTGACATTAACATACTTGGCCCGTTTGGCTGGATTGCCGAGGCGCGCGTTGACTGCGGCCGCGTCGATTTTTGCGATCAGGCGTCCGTAAGGGATGAGTTCATCGGGCAGCAATCCCAAGTCGGCGGCGATTTCAGAGACAGGTCGCAACAGCGGTTCCGCCTGCTCGGCGATCTGCCAGTCAGCGAGTTGCAAAGGGTCTAGTCGCATCATTTCCTCATTTCTGGCGTGTGCTGCCTGTCGCAATCCGATCTTGGCAGCCATTGTATTTTATCTTCCTCATCGTGACGCACGACTTCCACGTAATAGCGTTGGCCGCGCACGAAAAGGCCGTGCACCGCATCCGGGCCTTCGCTATCCGCAACGTTCTGCACCAACTCGATCATCGGGCGCGTGATCATCAATCCGGGGAGGAAGACTGGGATGCCGGGTGGGTACGGCACCAGCAGTTGGCTGCAGACGCGTCCTTCGGTTAGGGAAAGCTCAAGCAGCTCGCCGTCGCACAAGGCGGCGTCACGGGGCAAAGCCACGGCTTGACCCTTGACCGCATTGGCGACTTCCGCCCCGAACGCGGCGCGTTCCGGCAGCCCCACGCAATCCTTCATCTGCATGATGGCGCGGTACAGGTACATGAAATGTTCTTCGACCGTGCCCATGGTCACCAGGAAAAGGACCGTGACCGGTGTGGATTTCTCCCACTGGATCTTGTTCGACCGCAGCAGCTTTTTGAATTTCTGGCAGGCCTCCGGGTTTTTGAAGGAGAGCAGCATTTTAAGCGGGTCGTGCAGGTAGCCTTCATACGCATATTCATCCGCCGCCGCTTGTCCCACCATTTCGCGCAGTCCGGGGAAACACTCGTTTTCCGGAACGCCGCAGGCCTGCGACACGCGCTGCTTGAAAAGTTGCACCCAGCGCAGACGTTCTTCGATCAACCTAAGCCCTTCAAGGCGCATCTGAACACCGGCGCAATCGAGCGTGGCCATCATGGGGTAGTGCGGCGACGTGGAATGCCAGTAGCGCAGCACCTCGTGCAGGTCGTGGGTGAATTTGTCGTAGGCGCCGTGGCCGTTGATCGCGAAGCGTTCGCGGAGCCAAAGCCAATCAGCGGCCTCGCTCTCGAAGAGCTGTTTGAAACGGAATGAAACGTGGATCATGGAGGCCTGGCTGAAGGCTGCCAGGGTTTTATGCGTGGATTGGACCGCGAAATGGGCGCTGGTGGTTTCGTGGATGGCGTTATAACGCACGCGCTTGCCGTTTGCGGTGGTAGTCGTGTAGAAAGGGTGGAAGCTGAGGTAGGGCGCCCAAGCCTCATCAGCGTAGAACAGCATGCCGTGGCGTTCGCAGAGGCGCGCGATTTCCCAGACGGGGTACAGTATGCCCTCGTAGGTGCAAGTCGTCAGAATCAGCATGCGGGGCTTGTTGTGATCGGCGTAGGATGCCGCCAGTGTCCTGCGGATGTCGGACATTGCCACCGGGCCCCATATGCCCAGCTCGGTGTTGAACCTGGCCGGCAGGTAGTTGGGCACGGCTCCGGCCATGACTACGGCATGGTGGACTGACTTGTGGCAGTTGCGGTCCAGCAGGACGGTCTCGCCCGGGCGCAGCAAAGTCATCAGCATGGCTTTGTTGGCGGTGGTGGAGCCGTTTGTGATGTAGCAGCTTTGGGCTGAGCCGAAAATTTCCGAGGTCAGTCGCTGCGCGTCTGCCAGCGACGTGCGTGATTCCGGCTTTGAGAGGTCTCCCAGCGAATGCACCGAGACGCTGAGGTCGGCCCTGAAGGTCATAGAGCCGTATTCGTGCCTAAAACCTTTTAGGAAGAGCGAGCGGCTGAAAGCATGGCCAGCGTTGTGGCCAGGCGTGTGCCATGAGGTTCCGGCCTGATCCATCACGTAATGCCGCAGGGCGTGCCAGAAACGGGGTTCCCAAAGGGCGCGGAACAGGTGGCGGATGCGCGGCAGATGGGTGTCGGCGGAGCTAAAGACCACGCGTGGTTTCAGCACCCAGCGCCGGGAAGGCACGCGCACGCGCTCGGATCCGGGGGTGGTAAGGACAATTTTCGGGATGGCGGGAAAGAAGGTGTACAGCCATTGGGTAAGCTGTATGTTGTCGATCATGAGCGCGTGTAATGGCACCGCCTGCTCGTCTTGGCACGGTGGCTTGAAGGCGTCGTCCAGCAGAAAAAGGATGCAGTTTTCACCCTCATCTGTCAGAATGCCGTCTTTTCGGTCAGCTAGGAACAGCTTGTCGCGAAGTTCCCCGGGGCTCTTGACGGGTATTATTTTAAGCGGAGGCCAGTCGATGGGCTCCTCGGACGGAAAGGTTTCGCTGCAGAAGGCGCGGAATATGTCCGATAAACCGTTGGTCAGTTTCTGGTGACTGTCAGCGCTGAATGGTACGGCTTGCAGATGGAATACGGTAAGGAAATTCATAAGAATAATGATGACGAAGTAAGTTTGTCGTCAAATAAGTCACAAGGTTACGCCAAAACCCGATGGCTGACAATGTGAAAAAAGGCGGTTAAAAAAAATAGACGCATGACGAACTTGCCGTTGACAGTCGCGTCGAGATAGGTTAATTTAACTAACCATTTTTTGAAGAAAGAAGAGCAGACAACCATGACGAAAACGTTTGTACCTAAAGACCCGGGAACGACCCGTGGCTGGCAACTGGTGGATGCTACCGACAAACCGTTGGGGCGTCTAGCGGTTAACATTGCTAACACCTTGCGCGGCAAGAACCGTCGCGACTTCGACCCCAGTGTGGACTTGGGCGAATTTGTTATCGTGGTCAATGCCGAAAAGGTGCTGCTGACCGGGCGCAAGGAAGAGCAGAAGGAGTATCAGCGGTATTCTGGTTGGCGCGGTGGGCTGAAAAGGTTCACGGCCAAGACCATGCTGGAGAAGCACCCCGACAGGGTCATTATGGAAGCGGTCTGGGGCATGTTGCCCAAGAACAACATCAGCCGCAAGATGATGACCCGCGTCAAGGTATATCGCGGTGCTGAGCATCCGCATGCGGCACAGATGCCGGCCGAGGCGGCTTATTAAAGGTGTTTTCCCGTCAAGACGGGGTATGCAAGAGGAAATAAGATGACAAAAGAGATCGCAGCGGGAACAGGTCGCCGCAAAACAGCCGTGGCGCGGGTGCGCCTGGTACATGGTGAAGGAAAGTGGCTGGTCAATGATGTGGAGATTGAAAAATACATCACTAGCGAGGCCTTACGTCAGTATCTCGAACAGCCGCTGGTATTGACCGGCAATGCTGGCAAGTTCGATGTTCTTATCTCGGCCAAGGGCGGCGGCATAAGTGGCCAGTCTGGGGCCATACGACACGGTTTGGCGCGCGCCTTGGTGGCCGCTGACGCCAACCTGCGTGAAGTTCTCAAAAAGGCGGGGTGTCTAACTCGTGACTCCCGCATGAAAGAACGCAAGAAGCCAGGACAGCCCGGTGCCCGCAAGCGTTTCCAATTCTCGAAGCGCTAGTCGTGTCTCTGTCAGACAGCATTTCGTATATGCGGGCGCCTCTCGCGGGAGCCCGCATTTTGCTTTGTATGGATAAAATGTATGCCAATAGGATTGATTAAGAAGATAGCTAATAAGCTTTTGGGCTCGTCCGCAGACAAAAAGGCCGGCGATAAGGCTGTCCGGTCGGGTGAGCGCCGCAGCAAGAGCGACACCAAAAGGCGCGGTGATGAGCGTGGTGACGTGGGAGGAGCGCGCGGCGAAGCGGGCAACAGACGTCGGCGCCAAGACACGAGTCACAAGGATGCCCCCAGACGGGGTGGCGCAGATCGCCCCAGAGACGCTGCGTCTGCGCGCGGCAAGAATTTGGAAGGCAGACGGTCTGCGGCTGTTGTTCGCCCCGGCGCGGCGCCTGCGTCAGCCGGGCGCCCTGTGGCGCGCCCGCCTTCCAAGGAACGGCGCGGGCGCAGACCCGATAGGCGCGGCGGAAATGTCGATGGAAGTCAAGTGACCGCATCCGGCGCACACCGTCCGGGTGGCGCGGTTTCTGAAGATGAAGTCGCTAAAAGGCGTGAGGAGCACCAGAACTGGTCTCTGGATCAATTTGTTTCAGAGCCGGTCGATGGAAAGTTGCGTTTCCATGATCTGGATTTGCCATTGGAGGTGATGCACGGTGTCGCGGATTTGGGGTTTAGCTATTGCACGCCGATTCAGGCACTGAGCCTGGAACATGCGCTGGCTGGTAAAAACATCGCTGGCAGGGCGCAGACAGGTACAGGCAAAACAGCCGCTTTTCTGGTCGCAATACTGACCCGCTATCTGCGAAGTCCTGAAGCGCGTCAGGAAAAAGGCGGCGCCCCGCGCGCCTTGGTCATAGCGCCTACACGCGAGCTGGTAATCCAAATCTGTAAGGATGCTGTGGCAGTCGGTAAATATTGTGGCTTACGCTCGCTGGCGGTATACGGGGGCATGGATTATGACCGGCAGAAACGGGAGGTCACGGACGCTCCGGTAGATCTGTTGGTGGCAACGCCGGGGCGCCTGCTGGATTTTGTGCGCTCGCGCGTGATTGATCTTTCAAAAGTCGACACTTTGGTCATCGACGAGGCCGACCGTATGCTCGATATGGGCTTCATACCGGATGTGCGTTCGATCATAAACAGGCTGCCGCCAAAAGATAAGCGTTGCACGATGCTTTACAGCGCGACTTTGAGCGATGATGTGATGCGTCTGGCTTCACAGTGGATGGAGTCGCCGGTAAAGGTTGAGATTGAATCCGAGAGCGTCACCACCAAAAGTGTCAGGCAGATCGTTTATGTGGTGACGGCTGACGAGAAGTTCACGGTGCTCTATAATCATATTCAGCAGTATCCGGACTCCAGAATGTTGATTTTTTGCAATCGCCGCAGCACTACCGAGGATGTTGCAGATAGTCTGACGCGGCGCGGCATAAGGTGCGAGATGCTGAGCGGTGATGTGAACCAAAACCGGCGTTTGCGAGTGCTCGAAGATTTCCGTGAAGGCTCGGTTCGGATAGTGGTGGCTACGGATGTGGCCGGTCGTGGGCTGCATGTCGATGATATCGGCTTTGTGGTCAATTTCGATTTCCCGTACGAGCCAGAGGATTATGTGCATCGCATCGGGCGCACCGGTCGCGCCGGCGCGAGTGGAACGGCCATATCCTTTGCTGACGAGGACGAGTCTTTCATTATTCCAGAGATCGAGAAATACATCGGAGAAGAGCTGAAGTGCACGGTTTTGCAGAAAGAAGACCCCTTGCTGGTGAAATTGCCGCCCCGCAGGGCTGAGCACACGCGCGGCATGCCGCAGCCGCTGCGTGATGGGCAGCAAGTGCAGGAGCAGCAGCAACGCAAAGGCGGTGAAGCGCAAGGGTATGCCCGTGGGCATGAGCGCACTTCTGGCGGCGCGGCTGTTGCCAAGCAGGAGCCTGTTGCCGTGGTAACGGTGAAGGCGCCCGAAGCGGAGGCTGTTAAGGTCAATGAGGAACCGGCAAAAAAGGAGCCGGAGCCTGTACGCAGACCCGAACCTTCAGGCAGGAATCGACCACACGGCCACCGGCCTTCTAGAATGGTTAAGCCGCGGCACGAAACTGTGCCGCATATCCCGGCCCCGGTTATCAGACCCGGCGGCCTCGGGCGTCCACCACGGTACTCAGAGGATTGGGTGCCTGGTCAAGGCGAGTAGCCATTTCTGAGTGTGTCAAAAACGGTTTTGAGGTCTTGCAAATAAAAAGTGCTCGATAGAATTGGGTTACGGGACATAGCCTGTACTGGATTAAAGGATGTGTTTGATGCGACTTTTTCAAACTGTGTTTATGTCAATGATAGCACTGGCTGTTACGGTTCAGGCGCAGATGGTCAGCGTCGTGCAGATTACGGACATGCGCGGTGTCATTGGGTATGAGATCATGGACCGTGAAGAATACAACGTATTGCTGAAAGAGATTAAGGAAGAAACGGCCGCTTACGCTGTGGCGGCGGCGGAGAGCAAAAAGGAGTGGGACGCGAACAAAGACAACAAGCTGCCTTTTCAGGGCAACCGTGTCAAGCCCCGCACAGCCAAGAAAATGCCACCGGATTTCAGGGAGCGCGAGAAGGCAGAAAAGCGCAAAGCACAACTTGAAGAGCGGTACAACGCCAGACAGCTATCTGAAATGGAAAAGGCTGCGCATAAACTTAAGATGTCCAGGCCCAGCGAGTCGGATTTAGCCAAGGAA
>JAQVQN010000143.1 GCA_028701555.1 Kiritimatiellia bacterium
GGAAATTTTTCCCGCCACGTTGCGTATGCGCGTGTAGGCCTCATTGTCATCGATCGTCACGCGGTCGATCTCTTCAGTAAGCCAGTCACGCACAACACGTTCGACCAAGTCGGGTTCCTGGTATACGCAGGCGGGCGGGCGCAAGTTCTTGATGTTATCCTGAAGCTCTTTCCACGACTCCCACAGGTTGCGCAGGTCTCGCACGAAGGCGCGCTTGCTGGCACCCGCACCGACGGTGCGCACGATCAGCCCCGCGTCATCCGGCAGCGGCAGACGGTCAAGAATCTTCTTGAGACGCTGGCGCTCCTTGGAATCACCGATCTTACGCGAGACGCCGCGCAAGCGCGTTCCTGGCATCATAACCAGATAGCGCCCCGGCAGGCTCAGGTTGGCGGTTACGCGCGGGCCTTTGGTGCCGATCGGACCTTTAGTCACCTGTACCACTATTTCCGAACCTTGCGGAAAACGCTTAGTGATATCTTCGTTGGAAACACGCCGCCGCCGCGAGGGACGGGCATTGTCATCGTTCTCGTCGAGACGGCTGTCGTCATCCGGCAGCATGTCCCAATAGTGCAGAAAGGCGTTTTTCTTGAGACCGATGTCAACGAAGGCTGCCTGCAGGTCATGCTCCAGATTCTGGATGCGGCCTTTGTAAATGCTGCCTACTAGACGCTCCTCCGTGGGATGCTCGACCTGAAACTCCTCGACGTGGCCGTTCTCCATGACCGCCACCCGCGTTTCTAGACTTTCGACATTCACTATAATCTCACGCTTAGGCACACTCTTCTTAAACAATCCAAACAACATATTTCCTCCTAATAATAAACTGGTTCACCTGCGGGCTTACCGTACCCGTTTAAAACCTTGTTTCTAATTCACGTCCATGTATGGACACACTCTGGACCAAGCCCAATGCGACCATCATGGTCAACATAAAGGTACGTCCGTAACTTATAAACGGCAAAGGCAGGCCGGTTATCGGCATCAGCCCTATCGTCATCGCGATGTTGATAAACATGTGACTGAAAGTCAGTGTCATTACTCCGACACAGAACAGACGCCCCATATCTTCCCGGCAGCGGAAAGCGACCCACAATCCCGCCCACAATATGCCGGTGAACAACAGCAGGACCGTCACAGACCCTACAAAGCCAGCCTCTTCGGCCAGCACCGCGAAAATAAAATCGTTAGAAGAGACCGACGGAGGTAAATAGCCCAGCATATACTGCTCGCCTTTAAGATAGCCTTTGCCCCAGACCCCGCCAGAACCGACCGCGATCTCTGACTGCCTCCTGTTGTAACCGCTGCCGTGCAGATCTTTGTCGGGAAAAAGAAAAACTTGCAGCCGCTTGACCTGGTGCGGCCGCAAACGCGTGGCGGCGATCAGTGCCTCGCGCCGCTCTTGCGGCATGTCGGCTTTTTCCGCCGCATAAATCACCCCCAGCATTAGCCCGGCCGCCACCACACCAGCCGTCACAAGCGTCCACATAAGTCGCGGAGCGACATTCGCGGCGAACATCATGGCCAGCACCGTCGGCACCATAACCATCGCAGTGCCAAGATCCGGCTGAATGAGAATCAGCGCAACCGGCACACCCGCCGCCGCCATGGTCAGGAAAAAAGCACGGGCGCCGCGCAAGGCTCCGCGGCTGCCGTATAACCAGGCCAAAAGCATTATCACCGCCAGTTTCGCGGGTTCGGAAGGCTGCATGCCGAAAAGCCAGCGCCGAGCACCCATTTTAGTCTCGCCGACGAACGGCACCAACGCCAAAGCGATCAGACACGCCAGATAGAACAGCCAGCTCCAACGCATCATGATACGGTAGTTCAACCCGGCCAACACGAGCGCCAGTATAAAGCCAGCGATGCCGGATTCGGCATGCCGCATGTAAAGCATGCGGATTGCCGGATCTTCGCGAACAGAGCAAGAGCTGTACACAAAGGCGACGCCAATGACCGCCAGTCCGGCCATGCAGGTCATCAAGACCGGATTCATCCGGCGCAGGAAACCGAAATACCTTGTCAGTTTCTCAGTCACCCCGCACCTCCATGTCAGCCGTGAAATCCCGCGCTCCCGGAATGCCTTCACCTTCAGCCGCAGGCTCTTCTCCGAAAATCGATACCAGCACCTCGCGCACCATCGGTGCCACCGTCAGTCCGCCAGACTCGCCGTTCTCAACCATTATCGCTACCGCCGCCGTAGGGCTGTCGAAAGGCGCGAACGCCGTGACCCAAGTATTTTTGCGCCGCACGCCCGCCGTGTCAACCTCAGCCGTGCCTGTCTTGGCCGCCACCGATAACCCCCGCACCTGTACCCGTCGCCCGGTGCCCACTTCCGCGACATCGCGCATGCCCTCGCGCACAGCCGCCACCGCCTGTGCGGGCCACCCCATCTCGCGCTCAAGTGGCGCTATGGCCTGCCGTGCCAGGTGCGGCCGGTATAAACTCCCGCGGTTCGCGAAAACCGAAGTTACAACCGCCATCTGCAAGGGCGTGGTGATTAACAGACCCTGACCGATTCCGATCTGACACGTGTCGCCCGGCCGCCAAAGGTCGCGCATGCGATCCTGCTTCCACTTCGCCGTCGGCAAAAGCCCGCCTGATTCTGCGGGCAGATCAATTCCGGACGGCTGCCCCAGTCCTAACATCCTCGCTACCTCGTATATCGAATCATAGCCGATGCTGTGGGCGATATGGCAGAAATAGCTATTGCAAGACTGCTCGATGGCTTTGCGAAGACTTATACTGCCGTGGCCATAGGTGTTCCAACAGCGCAAGCGCATGGTTCCCAGCACGAATGCGCCGTCGCAAACATACTCCTCCGCCGGATCAAATTTGCCGCTAAGGAAAGCGGCCATGGCCGTGACCGGCTTAAAGGTGCTGCCCGGCGCATACCAGCCCTGAATTGCGCGGTTAATGAGCGGCACAGCCTCGTCCTCGTTGAGGCGCTTCCAGACCCCGGACGGCATTACCGGCACAAAGTCGTTGGGGTCGTAAACAGGCGAACTGGCCAAAGCTAAGACCTCGCCGTTACGCGGATCAATCACCACGCCAGCCCCACGCCAGCCGCTCAGAACCTTTTCCAGCGCCGCCTGCACCTTGATGTCCAGTGTCAGATGAATATCTTTACCTGGCACCGCAGCCTCGCCTTCCCAGACAGCGTGCTTGTAGCCGCGTGCGTCAACCCTTATTAACTGTCCGCCGGACATGCCGGTTAGAACCTTGTTATAACGGCCCTCGATGCCGCCCTTGCCAATCATTTCAGGCAGGTAGAAATGGACTTTATGACCGGGCAGCGGCTGTGGTCGGTCGCGTCCGACATAACCCAGCACGTGCGCAGCCAAGGTGTTGTTGGGATAGCTCCTTTCCGGCTGCACATAGATGTCCACCCCCGGGAACGGCTCCACGGCCTCGGCCCAGCGCGCCAGCGTCTCCTGCTCGACATCGCGCCACGCCAGCAGCGGCATCGGCAGGCTCTGCATGACATGATCTGCCACAGCCTTTTTGCTAATGACACGCGGGATACCCAGCTCCTTGGCCAAGCGGTCTATGTCGGCATCCACAGCGTCGATGGTGTTCTGCCACCGACCGCGCTTGCGCAGTTCTTCCACATAATACGCGATACAGTAACTGGCACGGTTGCCGGCCAGCAGCTCTCCGTTGCGATCAAAGATCAGCCCGCGCGGCCCCGGCACCTGCACTCGCCTAACGCTCTGGCGAAGCTGGTCATGCGACAGCACAGAAAAACGCTCTACCTGAACCCGGTGCAATGACACGGCCAGAAAAGCCGCGCCTGCCGTGAACATCAATGCCAGAAGCGCCATTCGCCAGCTATCGGTTATTTTCTGCCCATAAGATTCCATGATCCTCTTTCGTCGGCTTCACGATTCCGGCGATACGGTCGACAAACCCGCACAAGGCGAACACAGCCAGACCAGCCAACAAGCCGGCAGGCAGCGCATACCCTAAAACCGTAAACGTACTCAATTCAAAAACTGGCCGTATCGCACCCGACCAAACTACTGTCCACGCCATCTGCGCAGCAGCCACAACCGCCGTCAGCAGCATGCCGTGCAGCCAAGATGCCTCCAGAAAAACTCGCTGCATCAGTCTGACCGCGCCATAAGACAACAGCAAAAAGGATGCGGTGCACAGAAGCGGCAAACCGCCTAGCGCGTCGGTTAGTCCGCCAGCCCATAAAGTGATCGGCAGAGCGACCCAAACCGGACGGGTCAACATGACGTAAAGCGCGACAGCACTTAGATAAATTGGCTTGACCGGCAGCACAGCCGAGACCGGCGCCAAGTCCTGCATCACAGCCGCCGCCACGAGCGACATGCCGATCACAGGGATATTCATGTCAACGCGCATGCGGCCCCCTTTGCAAAGAGAGAATGAAGACCTCTTCAACAGCCGCTATGTCGGCGGCCGGCATCACTTCCGCCTCGCGGGAAAGACCGTTCGGTTCTATCCGGCTTTCTAGTAGATAACCGACCGCCAGCCCATTCGGAAAGATCTGCCCAAGCCCCGAGGTAACAATACGGGTGCGCGGCGGCGGTTCAAAATCGCGTTCCAGATAACGCAGCCGCAAAGGCTCGATGACATAAAGTAGCTTCAATTGAGGCTCGGCAGCAGGCCTTGTGCCACCACCGTAAAGAATGCCTCGCACAACCCCTGCCTCCGCGCCGGGCATCTCCAGCTCACACGATATGCGGCTGTTGGGGTCCGTGATGAGCATCACCTCGCTTGTGTGCGGAGAGACGTCGCTTATCCGTCCGACCACACCGTCTGGCACCACCACCGGATCGCCTTTGCGTACACCGTGCAGGGAGCCTTTGGCCACGCGCAGACTCTGCCAGACCGCCACAGTGCCGCCGCGCGAAAGCACTGGCGCGGCGACCCAGCGGCATTCGACCGCCGGAGTGAAATCAAGGACGGAACGCAGCCTTGCGACCTCGGCCTCGAGGGCCTCGGTTTCGGCAGCTAGGACGCGCAGACGCGCCACATCACGCTCAAGCATGGCATTGCGAGAGGCGTGGTTGACACGGCTAAATACTGCCTTGACGCGAACCCCTAGAGTCCGGTCAAGCCATACCTTGGCATTTTCGTAAGGGTATACGGCCTCACGCGCAAAATCGCGCACACCTGCACGCCAGCTCACCAATGCCGCCAGCGTCAATACGAATAGCCATACCCAAAATTTCGCTTGCTTCACCCTGGTCGCTCCCCCGTTCTACCGGGCAGGCAGTAACCAGAAAGCAGCCGTGAAAAAGATCACCGGCCCAACTTCGACTTGGCCAGGAAATTCAGCTCGTTAAGCACTACTCCCGTGCCCTCCGCCACCGCACTCAGCGGATCATCAGCCAGAGTCACGGGCAAGCCTGTTTGCGACGCCACCAGCTTGTCCAGTCCGCACAGCATCGCGCCGCCGCCGGCCATAACCAGCCCCCTGTCAACCAAATCAGCCGACAGTTCCGGCGGACACTTCTCAAGCGTAATCCTGATCGCGTCAACTATCGAGGAAACCGGCTCCTGTAACGCATCACGTATTTCCTCAGAGGTCACCGTCAGCGTTTTAGGTAGCCCGGCCACCAGATCACGGCCCTTGACCTCCAGAGTTCTCTCCTCGCTTAACGGATACGCTGAACCAATTGTGATTTTAATCTCTTCCGCAGTCCGCTCTCCAATCATCAGATTGTAAACTCTCCGCATGTACTGCACGATGCACTCGTCCATGGCGTCACCGCCAACGCGGACACTCCGCGCGTACACTATGCCAGCCAACGAGATCAGCGCGACCTCGCACGTGCCGCCGCCGATATCGACTATCATATTGCCGGCCGGCTCTGAAACAGGAAGCCCAACACCGATGGCGGCCGCCATCGGCTCCTCTATCAGAAAGACTTCCCTCGCTCCCGCATGCCGCGCAGACTCCTGCACGGCGCGTTTCTCAACTTCTGTTATGTCGCTGGGTACCGCCACGATAACGCGCGGCTTCACCAGTTTAGCCGAATGTACCTTACGTATGAAATAACGTATCATCGCCTCGGTTATGTCGAAATCAGCGATCACACCGGACTTCATCGGACGTATGGCGACTATGTTGCCGGGAGTACGGCCCAGCATGCGCTTGGCCTCCTCGCCGACCGCCAAGATCCGTTTCGTCCCCTCCTGTATGGCCACCACTGAAGGCTCGCGGATTACGATACCACGATCTTTCACATAAACCAAAGTGTTGGCGGTACCGAGGTCTATCCCGATATCGCTAGAGAAAAAGGACAAAAGTTTATTAAACATCACGCGTTCTTTCCCGTAGGATAAACGTTTATAATGCGCTATAAAACGCAGTGTTTAGAGTTTCTATGATAATCCTTGGCGGGTCAAGCCCTAAAAGCCGTTTTTTCATTTACTGACCGCCCGGCAACAAAGAGCCTACTTGAGCAGGCGGACGAAACGCGCGTAAGCCGCCTCCCAAACCGCCGTTTCCTGCGGTTTGAAGACGCTGATAGGAAAGGCGGCCTTAATCAGCGGCATCGCGAACTTCAGATCCGGCAGCACTCCCGCGCCAAGCGCCTGCACCATCAGATTGCCCACCGCAGTGGCCTCTTTAG
>JAQVQN010000144.1 GCA_028701555.1 Kiritimatiellia bacterium
CGGGACGTTGGTGCAGGAAACGCGGCGCTGGGATCCTGATTCATGCGAGACGCAGTCGATGCGCAGCAAGGAGAACGCGCACGACTACCGTTATTTTCCGGAGCCGGATTTGGTGCCGGTGGAGCTTTCGGAAGAGCTGGTCGATGCGTGGCGTACGCAGTTGCCCGAGGCGCCGGTTGCGCGGCGCGAGCGGATGATTGCGGAGTACGGCATACCGGCATATGACGCCGGTGTGCTGGCGGATGCCAAAGAGAACGCCGATTTCTTCGAAACTGCGGCGCGGACTTGCAGGTCTGGATTGGGCAAGACCGTGTCGAACTGGTTCATGACGGAGGTCATGCGGCTATTGTCCGACAGCGGATTGTCAGTAGACGAGTGCGCGCTGAAGCCTGCGGCGCTGGCGGAGCTGGTTTGTCTGGTGGACGAAGGTGTGATTAACGGGCCAACAGCCAAGGAGTTGTTGCCGGAGCTTTTCCGCAACGGCAGTATGCCAGCGGCCTTGGTCAAGGAGCGTGGTTTGGGGCAGGTTAGCGACAGCGCGGCGCTAGAGGCTCTGGTCGCGCAGGCTTGCGCCGAGAACCAGAGGTCGGTTGAGGACTATCTGGCTGGAAAAAAGGCCGCTGCTGGCTTTTTGGTTGGGCAGGTAATGAAGTTGAGCAAGGGCAAAGCTGACCCTAAGCTGGTTGGTAAACTGGTGGCGCAAAGGTTGGCAAAGCCTGATTGAGCCACAGGATAGTTTTTTAGGAGGCAGGCTGTGACATCAAATGATGATTATGTGTTAGAACTTTTGCAAGAGCAGGGGTATGTGGCGTCTGAGCAGATCGAGGCAGTTATGAACTCGATTAAGCAGGAAGGCGAGACGACGCTGGACATACTGGTGCAGACCGGAGTGGTCAGCGAGGATGACGTGTTGGCGATGATCGCCGCGCAATTCGGCATGGAATATGTGCATGTAAATGCCGACGCAATCGATCCGGCGGTTGTGGATGTCGTGCCGTCGGATGTTGCGCGCAAATACGGAGTGGTGCCGGTATGCGCCAACGACGATACTGTGACGGTGGCGCTGAGCGACCCGATGGGATACGACACCGTCGACAGTCTGCGGTACGTGTTGAAGGTGAACGTTGAGGCTGTGATAGCGCCGACGGCTGAAGTCAGGGCCGCGCTGGACAAATTATATCCGGAAGAGTTTGAGAACATATACGGGGCAATGTCGGATGACGAGATCGACGTGTCCGAGAAAGAGAAGGGTCTCGGAAATTCCGACGCCAAGGATTCGGACGCGCCGGTGATCCGTCTGGTCAGCATGATCATCACCGAGGCATGCAAGCTTGGAGCTTCGGACATTCATTTGGAGCCGATGGAGAGGCATTTCCGGGTACGGTACAGGATCGACGGGGTGTTGCGTCAGATGGACAATCCGCCCAAGCGTTTACAGGCTGCGATTCTCAGTCGCGTCAAGATCATGTCAAACATGAAAATATCCGAGAAGCGCACACCGCAGGACGGGCGCATCCAGGTGAAGGTGCAGGGCAAGGATCTGGATTTCCGTGTCTCTTCAGTTCCTACCAATCATGGCGAGAGCATCGTGATGCGTATTTTGGACAAGTCCAATCTGGCGTTCGGTTTGCCGCAACTGGGTTTTCTGTCTGATGACCAGAACAAATTCGAACGTTTGATCAGTCTGCCGGACGGGGTGTTGCTGGTGACGGGGCCGACCGGTTCCGGCAAGACCACAACGCTGTATGCCTGTTTGGGCCAGATCAATCTGCCGGATCGTAAAATCATCACGGTTGAAGATCCGGTCGAGTACCAGATGTCGGGCATCAACCAGGTGCAGGTGAATAAGGATGTCGGACTGGATTTTTCCGCAGCGTTGCGTTCGATTCTGCGTCAGGCGCCCAACATTGTGATGATTGGTGAAATTCGTGACCATGAGACCGCCGATATTGCGATGGAGGCGGCTCTGACCGGTCACCTTGTTTTCAGCACACTGCATACCAATGACGCGCCCAGCGCGGTGACGCGTCTGTTGGACATCGGCGTCAAGCCGTTCTTGGTGGCTTCGGCGTTGCGGGCGGCCATGGCGCAACGGCTGGTACGTAACATTTGCGATAAGTGCCGGGCCGATTACACGCCTAGCGAACGCGAGCTGAAGATGCTGGGAAGTTTTTCGAAAGGCGCGACTGTTTCCAAAATGTTTAAAGGGAAAGGCTGTGCCACCTGTAGCCAGTCCGGTTACAAAGGGCGCAAAGGCATCTTTGAAATTTTTCAGATTGACGACACTATCCAGCGGTTGATATTCGACCATTCCCCCGCGACGGTGTTGCGCGCTAGGGCTCGCGAGATGGGCATGCGGACTTTGCGTGAGGATGGACTGCTGAAGGTCGCGTCCGGTATGACTACGTTAGAAGAGGTTCTAAGGGCAACAATGGGAGATGCAGACTGATGAGCGCAGAAATGAACATGACAGACTTGTTGCAGGCCACGGTTGACGAAGGTTCGTCAGACCTGCATATACGTGTCGGAGTGCCGCCGATGCTCCGCATAAACGGCGCCTTGACGCCACTGGATAGCCCGATCTTAACGCCGGCTGACACAGAGGCATTAGCCGTCTCTATCACTGCCGAAGACAAACTGCACGAGATTGAGCAGTGCGGGGGGGCGGATTTTGCGCTGCCGTTCGGTGACCTGGCGCGTTTCCGTGTCAGCGTGTTTAAGGAACGTGGCAATTACGGCATCGTGTTGCGCCAGATTCCC
Organism: Kiritimatiellia bacterium; assembly: GCA_028701555.1. GTDB lineage: Bacteria > Verrucomicrobiota > Kiritimatiellia > RFP12 > UBA1067 > JAQVQN01. Next base: position 2,761 of record JAQVQN010000144.1, read on the forward strand.
AATAAACTGCTGACCTTGGAACAGATCGGCTTGCCTGAGCAGGTCAAGGAGTTGCTTTTCCGTCCGCGCGGGCTGATTTTGGTGACCGGGCCGACCGGATCGGGTAAGACAACCACGCTGGCGACCATGATCGACATCATCAACAAAGAACGTGATGTCCACATCATAACGGTTGAAGACCCTATTGAGTATTACCATCCGCACAAGAAATCGGTTGTGACGCAGCGTGAGATCGGGCATGACGTGCCGACTTTCGCCGAGGCTATCAGGCGCGCCTTGCGACAGGATCCGGATGTGATACTTGTCGGTGAAATGCGTGATCTGGAGACTATGCAGGCGGCCATCACGGCGGCGGAGACCGGCCATTTGGTGTTTGCCACATTGCATACCACCGGCGCGGCTGCCACGGTGGACCGCATTGTTGACGCCTTCCCGACCGACCAGCAGGAGCAGGTGCGCACCCAGTTGTCGGTGGGGCTGGTAGCGGTGATATCGCAATTGCTGCTTTCGCGTGTCGACAAGCACGGTCGTGTGGCGGCTTTCGAGATCATGATCTCGACCCCTTCCATCCGTTCGCGCATACGCGACAACAAGACGTTCCAGATCAGTTCTGATATTCAGACCGGAGCCAAGTACGGCATGATCTCGCTGGATTCGCATCTGATGGATCTGTATCTGAACGGGTTGATTTCCTATGACGATCTGGTTACGAAGTCACAGGATCCTGACACTTTGGTTCAGAAGCTCAAGGAAGAACTTCGCTCAAAGAGGTAAATTATGGCAGAGACATTAGCGCCGATAACACCGTCTTACGATCCACTTATAGATTTGGTGGTCAGTAACGGCATTATTGACCAGCAACAGGCGGACGAGTTGCGCGATGAACATAAGAACACCGGTCAACCGATGCGCAAGCTGCTGGTCGACAACGGCTATCTCAGCGAGGAAGACCTGCTGGGCATGATGGCGGCATATCAGGGGTGTGACGTGGTCGATCTGAGTGTGATGTCGCTGGACACGGATGTGATCCAGAGCATACCGGCCAGCGTGGCGCGCATGTACAATGTGCTGCCGGTGTATGCCACGGCTGGCACCATCACGCTGGCCACGTGTGACCTGATAGACCCGCATGTGATGGATGAACTGATGTTTGTTCTGACACGTGATGTTCAGTTTGTGATGGCGCGTGAGAAAGCAGTTAAAGAACGCGTTGTGGAGTATTACGGTGACGACAGCGCGACCGTCTCTGACATGCTGAACAGCCTGGAGTCGGATCTGGCGCTGGACACGTCGCTGAATGTCGATGACGCGGATGACAAGAGTCTTGAGTCTGCTGCGGCTGCAGCGCCGGTGATACGCTTTGTGAACCTTGTGCTGTATCAGGCTGTGACAGACCGGGCCTCAGACATTCATTTCGAGCCGTTCGAGACGGATTTCAAGATACGCTATCGTGTGGACGGTGCTTTGTACGAGATGTCGCCGCCGCCGCGGCGGTTGGCCTTGCCGATCATTTCGCGTATCAAGGTCATGTCAGGTTTGAACATCGCGGAGCGCCGTGTGCCGCAAGACGGGCGCATCGCTTTGACGGTGGCCGGGCACTCGGTGGATCTGCGTGTCTCATGCTTGCCCACGGCTCACGGCGAGAGCGTGGTGTTGCGTGTTTTGGACCGCAGTGTGGTGTCCTTGGATCTGGAGAGTGTCGGTCTGCCGGAAGATATCTACGAAGTTTTGACAATGGATATCGAGAAGCCCAACGGCATCATCATTGTGACCGGGCCGACCGGTTCCGGCAAGACCACGACGCTGTATTCGTGTTTGCGGATGATCAACACGATCGACTCGAAGTTGTTGACGGCCGAGGAGCCGGTCGAATACGACATGGACGGGATTGTACAGGTTCAGATCAATCCCAGCTCCGGCAACACCTTCCCGAAAGTTCTGCGCGCGTTCCTGCGTCAAGATCCCGACATTATGATGATCGGAGAGATTCGCGACCTTGAGACGGCGGAAATAGCGGTGCAGGCGTCGCTGACCGGTCATCTTGTTTTCAGCACGCTGCACACGAATGATGCCGCAGGCGCTGTTACGCGACTGGTAGACATGAATGTGGCACCTTATCTGATAGCTTCAACACTGGAGGCTGTGCTAGGGCAGCGTCTGGTGCGCACGATTTGCCTTAACTGCAAAGAACCCTACATGCCGGATGACGAAACTCTGGTCCGTATGGAATTGAAGCGCACTGATGTCGGCGACCGTTCGTTTTACTACGGTCGCGGCTGTTCAAAGTGCAATGGCACCGGTTACAAAGGGCGCAAAGGCGTGTTCGAGTATCTGCGTGTGACTGATCCGATCCGCGATCTGATCAACGAGCGCCGTCCGACCCTGTTCATACGCGAGCGGGCGCGCGAGTTGGGCATGCGCACATTACGCGAGGATGCCGTCAGGAACGTGTTGGACGGTTACACCACGGTTGACGAGGTGTTGAGGTACACGTAGGGGTAGTGCGTTCATTAGTGCGTAAGAGCGGGGAGTAATTATGGAAAATGTGGTTATTATCGGCAGCGGTCCGGCGGGGTACACCGCCGCCATTTACGCGGCGCGCGCGAATCTCGAGCCTGTGCTGGTGAGCGGCATGCAGCCGGGAGGCCAACTGACACAGACGACGGATGTCGAGAACTATCCCGGGTTCGAGAATCCGGTTGACGGAACTCTATTGGTCGAGACCATGCGCAAACAGGCCGAGCGTCTGGGTGTGCGGGTGTTGATGGACGAGGTTACAAGCTGCGAATTGTCCGGTGATGCGAAAAAGCTCAAGACCGAGATTAACGGCGAGCTGGAGGCCCGTGTGGTTATTGTTGCCACAGGTGCAAGTGCGCGTTACTTAGGCCTAGAGTCGGAGAAGCTTTTAATGGGCAAAGGTGTTTCGGCCTGTGCCACCTGTGACGGGTCATTCTTTAAAGGCCAGCGTGTGGCGGTGGTCGGTGGCGGCGACACTGCCATGGAAGACGCCCTGTATTTGTCGCGCATGGCTGAACGGGTGACCGTGATCCACCGGCGCGACCAGTTCAGGGCTTCTAAGATAATGGCAGACCGGGTTTTGGGCTCTGACAAGATTGACGTTGTGTGGGACTCGGTGGTCGAAGAAATTCTAGGTGCCGAGACTGGAGCGGTAACCGGCCTGCGTCTTAAGAATGTCAAGAGTGGCGAGGTATCAGAGCTTGAGTTGCAGGGTGTTTTCGTGGCCATTGGCCATGTGCCTAACACATCTTTTCTGTCGGGGCAGTTGGAACTTGACGCAGAGGGCTACATTGTCGCTGACCGTACACGCACTTCAGTACCGGGGGTTTTCGCTGCCGGAGATGTGCAGGATAGGTCTTACAAGCAGGCTGTGACTGCGGCTGGTTCCGGCTGCATGGCGGCACTCGAGGCCGAGCGCTTCATCGATTCCAATTAAAGAAAAAAATGCCTGAATTTTTTGACAAAGACTATACGGCGAAAGAGGCTTACGGGAGGCTGTACCGTTATGCGCGCAAATATCGCATGCGATTGATCGTTGGATTGCTGGCTGGTTCCATCACCGCCGGATCATGGGTGCCGATCTTTCAGGTGATCCAGCCGATATTGCGCCAGGTCCAGACGATCGACGATGACGACCATTTGCACCAGATGGCGGAAAGACCGTCTGTGGAGCCCGTGGAAGCGGCTGTTGGAGAGAGCGCGAAAGGCGTCAAAAGCATTAGCAGTATCCCAAGGAAAAACGGCAAGCTGCCGTCCTGGTTCGGGAAGGTCGAGAAGTATGCTAACC
>JAQVQN010000145.1 GCA_028701555.1 Kiritimatiellia bacterium
GTACGGGCCGCGCATCATCCTCGTTGCCGCCCTGCGCATTCGGTTTTTCCGCGCCGTCCGTGAGCGCGTACGCCGGATAGATCGCCACCGCCCACTGCACGCTGCACGAAAGCTTGTCCAGCTCGTCGATCGGCCAGTATGAACGGCGTTTCGAGCTGGTCGCGCCCATGAGCGTCAGATGCCCCCCAGCGGAAGAGCCCATGATGCCGATGCGGTCTGGATCGAGTCCCTTCGCCGCGGCCTGGCTGCGCACGACCCGCACGGCGCGCTGCAGATCCTGCCAAGCTGTCGTGTGCTTGGCCAGACCGCCCAACGGACGCGGAGTGCGGTATTTCATGGTCACTACCGTCATGCCCTTTTCGTTCAAGTAACGCCGTGCCGGCGCGACTTCGAAGCCGTCCGGACTGTTGCCCATATAGCTGCCGCCCGAGTAGATGATTTGAATCGCCTTGGTCTTGAGTTCCTTCGGCATGTGCCACTCGAGATAGGGCAGACCCTGGTTCGTCTGCACATCCGGCATCCGGCCTTCCGGCCAGACCGGCTCCTTGCGGTGTTCGCTGCGGGCGTCATCTCCCGCATAGCGAGACATCAGATCGACTTCCGCGCCGAGGCGCCCGTCAAAATTCATCTGGCGGAAGTACTCGGCGACACGTTCAAGCCAGTGGTCATAGGCTGCGCCCGCATCGCCCTTTCCGGAGTCACCCATGAAGCCGTGGGGACGATCCCCGAAAAGATGGATCTCGGCAGGTATCTTCATCCGGCGGAGCTGGCGGTAGATTTGCGTGGACCCGTTCGGCGAATAGTCGTCCACACCGCCGTGGAAGAGCGCCATTGAACAAGTCTTGACATCGAACTTGAAAACATCCGTAAGCTTAACGTCGATCGCATCACCTTCGCGCGTGTTGGGCCCGGTGAGCCCGTCCGTTAGCGCGTAGGCGGTGTAGATCGGCACTGCCCAGTTGACGTGGCACGGGAGCTGGTCGAGCGCGTCTACCGGACCGTACGCCGGCGTGAGCGCGCTCGTAGCGAGCAATACCGTCAGGTGCGAGCCTGCGGAGAATCCTAACGCTCCGATCTTCTCGGAATCGAAACCGCGCTTGGCCGCATCGTTGCGGACGAGACGGACAGCGCGCTGCCCGTCCTGCCACGCGCTCTGGTAGATCGCCAGCCCCTGCGGCCGCGGCGTGCGGTAGGTGAGGCTCACGCAAACGAACCCGAGCTCGGTGAACTTTTTCGCGACCCGGTCAATCCACACCCCGTCGCAGCAACACTGATAACCGCCGCCGGAAATCAGCAGCATGCATCCGCCGTTTTTTTCCGCAGGCGGCTCGTACCAGTCGAGATGCGGCATCGTGTTTTCCGCCGCCTTGAATCCCGGCTCTTTCACCTCCTCGGTGGTCGCCGCGATCTGCTGGGGCTGGAAATCCGGGATCTTTCCTTCCGGCCACAGCGCAACCCGCTCCCCGGCGGACACCATAGCGCCAACCATCAACCAAAAACCAAGAACCAACGTTTTTTTCATCGTACCGCTTCCTTCATGCTTCCGCAAACGACAAAGCGTTGCAACGCTTCGCCTAGCCGATAATTGCTGATAGGGTACACCGGTTTTACGGACAAGTACACCTTAATGTTTTTCAGGCGTCATCCGATAGGCGATGAACAGCGCGCGGCACATCTCACAGACAAAATCCGTCTGCAAAATCGTCCCGTAGCTCTCGCCGTAGCCGCAGGTCATCTCAATCAGGAAACCGAATCGTCCTGCAGCCCCGTTGTTCATCAACCCCGGTATGCCGCTGTTGGGACGCAGATAATCCAACAGGTATTGCGATGGAACCTCTTCGCTGTTCTGCCGCAGCAAATGCCTGCCGCGCAACCGCAGGTTGGCGAGCCTCTGCATCGCAAGTGCCCGCTCTTCGTTTTCCGGATGCGCCGTTACGGGCAGAATGCCGAACTTGTTGGCCTTAACGCTGGTGTTGCCGTGAAAATCCAGAATGCAATGCAGTGCGGGATCGCTGATGATCCGCTTGTAGGCGACCGCTTCCGGTTCAGTGAAAGGCGCAGACCCCTTCCAGTCGTAATCATGCGGACCGTAAACGCCGTCATTGTTACTGTCACGACCCTTGTACCTTTCCCATCGGTAGTCACCCTGACGATTTAAGTCCACACCGTTGGCGTTCTGACGCCGCATCTTGTCATAACCCGAGGGGTTGAGCAGCGGGATGATTTTGATCCGAACCCGGGTCAGGTCAACCACCTCCTGCATGCGTCCCTCGGCCAAATGCCGCGCAAAGGTCATCAAACCGTACCCCGGCTCCCACTCGCTGCCGTGCGCCGAGGAATAGAGAAAATAGAGCGGCTGCCCCGGCGTGCCGAGGTTCAGGCTCCACATACGGTAGCCGCCAGAGGCATCGCCCTCGTCCTCAAGGCTGATCTCCGGATACTTCTCGGCCAGCCGCCGCATCTCCTCCACCACGCCGCTGTATGGCCATTTACGCGGATAATACTGGCCGAAGGCAGGCGGATTGCCCAAAGCGCCGCTGACCGGCGTGAAGGCGTAGTAAGCGTCAATGTTGCGGTAAAACGGCTCGCGCAAGGAGAGCATGTCGCAGGCCGTGACACGCCCGCCGCCGATATCCAGCCGCACCAGCCCCGGCTCGTTGTCAGGTCCCTCGGCCAGCACCTCCATGCCGTCCGTCCGGAAGCCTCGCGGCAGTACATAGAGCTTGCCGTCCGGCCAGCCCGCGCGCGGCATGACCTGCCCGACCTCGAAGCCTGCTGTGGCGTCATCCGCCCGCACGACCCGCAGCCCCGCCCGCATAGCCGCCTGCATGTTTTTAGCGTCGGGCTCGCCGACCTTGACCGCCACGGCCTCGACCCCGTGCGCAACGGCAAAGGCGCGTATGTCCACAAAGACCCGCCCGCCGCGCTCCGCAAAGCCCTTTAAAGCCGTCCATGCCGCAGCAGGCATACCTACTTCGTATAGCGCCAGTGCGCCGACAGCACCCGCCAGCGCGGCACCAGGATCGCCAGCAACCCTGACCAGGCCATCGCCGAAAAGCGTCCCTGCGTTTACGAACACCGCATGTTCTTCCGGCAGGTCGCTGAACAGTACGACGCGCGGCGGCGGCGGATAGACGCGCGTGGCATAAACCGTGAAATTGTCATAGCGCCCGTGTTGTTCGTGCTTATGCCGTTCGTGATAGATGCCGACAGCCGTCACCAGCCCGTTGGTGGGGAAGACCGCCTTGGTATCACCGACACTCATGCTGGTGTTCGGCACGAAATTTAACACCGCCCACTCCGCGCCAGGCACATCCAGCCAATAACGCTTCCAGGCCGTGTGCGTTGAACCACTTGATGAACCCTGCGGGAATTGAAACAACCCGGTGCCCGAGGGATTGTTGAAATCAGAGGACACATACCAGACATCGTCTGCGGGGTGGTCGGGAGTTTCCCCGGTGTCGATGCGCAGTGCCACGCGCCCCTCGTAATTGTTCGTCCGCATGTTCCCGTCGAACTTGATCAGCTTCAACCAGCCAACGTCGATACGGTTGGTCAGCTCGTCAGTCCAGAAAAAGTAAGGGGTGTCTACGTCCGCCGCAATCCCGTTTATGTTCACGTATCCGTGAGTCACACCGGTTCTGGTTGGAAAAGATGCGACGGCAGCCAGATCTTCTAAAAAAGAGGTGTAGACCGCAGAACTAGCGATCTGGCATTCCGAAGCGGAATAGTACGTGCCCGATCCGGTCCTGTAAACCTGCCAACCTTCTTGCGGGAAATTTCTGGCGGCCGAGTCATCATTGGGGAAAATCTCGCGGTACTCCAGGACCGGTGCGGGCATTTTCAGGGTGTCAAACCGTTTTTTGATGGTCTCAAAACTCTGCGCCGTGTTATAGATGGCGACCTCATCGATCAGGCACGGGGAGTAATACTCGCATACGCTTTTCCATGTGCCGTACAGCATACCCAGCGAGAGTTGCCCTGACACACCGTAATGCCCGTTCGCTTCGGCATCGACCACCACATGCTGCAACGCGCCGCCGCCGGTCAGGTCGGCGTAATAACAGTTGATCGTGGTTTTCCCGCCCGACACCGTGTAGGTGTTGGCGATATAGTACCAGTTGTCGAAGGCGACCTCCGGCACAATCGTCTTTGCGTCATTAACACTTGTGCCGATCAAAGTCTGGAGCTGACCTCCGTTTGTCAGACGCACAAAATATCCGCGCTCCTCTGCCGTCGGACGGTAAGCCACTATATAGGTGTTGACCGAAGCGGAATTGGTGTAAAACGACACGATACACTCCACGGTCAAAGTGTTCGGTAACGCGACCGCATTGGTCATGAACCAAGCGGCTCCGGTATCGTATGAGGCAGGCGAGAAGCCAGCCTTGCCTGCCGCGCCGCACTGCGTGTCAAAGCCTTCCACATATTGCACCTTGGCTGTGGTCTTCCGGTTGGTTTCGGCCAGATCCACGCCGCCCGCCCAATCCTTCAGGCGCGGCAGATGATCGTCCTCGCGCGGACTCTCAAAGGTGTAATGGTGTATCAGATCCGGCTCCGCGCGCACCGCGCTGCGAAAATCGATCACATTCCCGTTCGCCGCGCCCGCGCCGAGCAGGGTCGCGGCGGCCATGCCCGCCACTGTTTTTTGTATGCCCATCTTTTCCTCCTTTGTTTTTTTACGAGCATACGCGACCGCGCCACGCCCAAACCCTTTCCTGACAATCATTCTGCCGTGGATCGTGCTAACCGTGGATGCCAGCCGCGGTAAATACTGCTCGCCCCAGATCTCCGCCACCCGGTCGATGAACTCGAACGTTTCAGCAGGCTCCCGGCTCGCCAACCGCTCCTGCGCGGCCGCGACCAGCCCGTGCGCCTCTAGGCTCTCGGCGACAAATTTGACCGGCAGAGTTTCCCCGGCCATCGCGCGCACACCTTCGCCAGCCGCGCATAAGTCCACCGGCTCGCCGGATGCTTCGTTCACCTGCACCGCGCCACGCAATACAAACACGTCTGACCCGTCCTCATATGCCGCCACCGTAAAGATGGTTCAGATATCCCACATCTCCAGCTCTCGCGTATACATAGTGAACCCGCTAGTTTTCGGCGGAACCTCTATCGCAATCCGCCCGGAAACGAGCTTCGCCTCTTTAGCGCTTACCAGATTTAACACGGCCGGCCCCAATAAAAGCATTTCCACTCCTGACGCCAGACGGGCTTTTATATGTCCGTTTCCAAGGCGCAGCGTGCCGGGCAGCCGATCCGGCAACGCAAGGTTGCAAGACCCCCATTGGAACAGCACCTCGACAGGCTGGCTGGCCGCCAGCGACTGACGACCGAGGTCGGGCATCCCGCCGCCAGCCTGATGCTGATGCGCCAACCAGCCCCCAGTCACCACCAACGCCACGGCGGCAGCGGCCAACACGTATCGCCAGCTTTGCCTACCGGCCCTGATGGCAGGTACCGGCACCATTGCAGGCAGGTCGCACACCCCCGGCAGGCAGCGACGCGAAAGCAGGGCGTGTACCTTCATCTGAGCAAGATAAACCGCGACACACTCTTCCGACTCTTTCAATCGCGGCACTAGGCTCGCAAGCTCTGCCGGGGCGGCCTGGCCGTCAATCACATCGCTTATGAGCGCGTCAAAATCTGAAAGCCCTTGCATGTCAAAATCCTCCCTGCCCGTCCGGCAAAGACTCGCGATACATTCCGCCAGTTTCTTTCTTATATAGAAAAGGGCGGCACGCACGGCAGCCGCACGGCTGCCAGTCTGCCGTGCGATCTCATCGATCCGGCACTCTTCGCTGTAACGCAAGGCCACCAGCCTGCGCTGTCGCAGTGAAAGCTTCTCAAGGCAGAAAGCCAGCCGCCGGGCCAGCGGCGAAGCGTGAGCCTCTTCATCCGGACGCGCGTACTCCTGCGCAAACCTTGACACCAACTGCTTGTCGAAAACCAGACGGTCGCGTTTACAACGCTTGAAATGGCAAAGCGTTTGGTTTCTGGCAAAGGTCAATGCCCACGGCGTAAACGGACGGGAAGGATCATAATCGTCCGCATGTTCGATCAGCGCCCGGTTGGTCTCCTGAACCACATCGCTGACATCGCTTTTATTGGACACCATCAGGGCAGCGACAAAACAGTACAGCTCGGCCTGGACATCCACCAGCCGCTGCATAAATAACTTTGTGTCAGGCTTCAAGCCTATGCCGCCTCCGCTCCTTGATTTACACCCTGTTTAAAGGTTTTTGGCACCCCTTCTACATTAGGTATTAGCATTGAGCGTAAAAATGTTAGAAAAAAAAGTACTTCTCCATTTGTTCCAGTTCCGCTGGCGGGGGCTAATCGCCACTCGCCACTCGCTAATCGCTAATCTTCCCTCTCCCCTTACTCCACGCTGAAGCCGGGAGCGTTGTGGGTGGCGAACGGCGGTCGCGCGTCGGGCTGCTCGGTCTTGAAACGTGTCTTGCGTATCGTGACGTCTTTGGCGTGACGCACAAATATGCCGTGCGCGGACAACGTGCCGAAATTGCCAGCGTGCGGATAAACCTCCGGCCGTTCCGGCA
>JAQVQN010000146.1 GCA_028701555.1 Kiritimatiellia bacterium
CAGGCGAAGCGCAGTCCTTCTACCGCGTGAAAGTCCAGCCGTAGAGAGCTGTTCATCTGCGTATTACCAATGCGCCGACCCACACATTCTGCGGAAGGCCCGATTTTATTTTGTAACGATGTCGGTGTAATTCTGTGTATCTTTAAATGAACTCAAGGAGACGAGAATGTTAAGAAAAGCGTGGATGATAGGGCTGGCAATGGCCGGCATGGCCTGGGGCCAGGAAGTGCCGGGCAGCATAGAAAGAGTGAGAGTGACGTCCGAAAAGAGCTACAACGGGCAGTCATTCGAATATCAGAAGACCTTCCGAGAGCGCAACCACCGGCATAAGATATATGACATACGCTATCCTTCGCCGGTGGTGTCGCCGCACGAGGCTAACAACATTGTGCCTGCCGAGCTGTATGTGCCGATCGGTATTGCGGACGACCAGACCTTTCCGGCGGTGGTCTGCCTGCACATCATTCACGACAATTTTGATCTCGAACGTCTGCTCTGCACACGGTTGGCGCAGCGAGGCGTGATCGGACTGTTCTTCAAGCAGCCGTATTATTCGGAACGCGGCGGGACGGTCGGCAAGTCCATGGCCTTAAGTTCACCGGAAGTGTTTGTGGCGGGGCTAGACCAGGGCCTTGAGGATGCGCGTCGGGCAGTCGACATTTTGAACGCCATGAAATCAGTTGATGCGGAGCACATCGGCATCACTGGCATTAGCATGGGTGCTGTGCAGTCAGCCAGCGTGTGCGGTCGCGAGCCGCGCATCAGCAAGGCCTTTCTGACCTTGGGCGGTTGCGACATTCGGCGCGTGATCATGACGGCTCACGAGACGCGGCGCATCCGAGCCTTCATTGAGGGGTTGTCCGAGGACGCGCAGGCGCATGTATGGGAGATCATCGATCGTAACGACCCGATCCAGGCCAAGGATGCCCTGCGGAAACTGGCGCAGCGAGGTGGCTTGAGAATGGTGTGCGCCGCCGCGGACGAGGTGATACCTCCGGAGTGTGGACGCAAGCTGGCTGAGGCGGCAGGCTTCGCCGAAGGCGTGACCTGGCTGGAGGGTATGGGCCACTACTCTGCCATGGCGGGCTTCCCGAGCATTATGACCGATATCGTGGAGTTTTTCGGTGCCGACGTGCCGGAATCTTGGTGCCCTCCAGAGAATAACGGCGAGAAAAGCGCGTTCGAGCTGATAGGGGGCTTCTTGTCGGGGCTTTCGACGTTTATGGGTGGCGAGCCGCGGGCCGACACGGCTCACATGGTGGGAGTGCAGGCGAAGGTCACGGCAGGCGGTAAAAAGTACAAGGCAGCGTTCGACCTTGTGCGCGGAGATAAGGGCCGTTTCAAATTGACTGGCGATTTCCCGATGGTAGGCAAGGCAGGTTTGGGTGTTGGAGAGTATCCCTGGTTGATTGGGGCTGGGCAAAAGGTTTTTTGCGGCACACAGGACCCGGTTCCTTCCGGCACCTTTGAGGAAATGTTGATGCCTGAGCGCATGATGCGTTTCAAGGTCGGTGTTGGTGCGCTGGCTGGTGTGGCGCTTTCACCCGAGGCGCTTAAGGAATACTACTCATTGGAAGACAGCGGGGCTGCTGAAGGTCAGCGTAATTTGACCATGAAGGTGGCCCACAAGCATGTCAAAGGCACCATCCGGTGGGTTTTCGCGAGAGACGGCGTGCCCAAGCAGGTCGAGTGGTCGTTCAAAGAGTCGGAGGGCCAGGCAGTGTTTACGCACTGGCGCCTGAATGCGGTTACGGATGATTCTGTGTTCAAGGAGCCTGCCGGTTTGACGCGCCATGAGGTACGTCAGGAAGATGTCTGGCGTATGTTCGCTTCAGTGTTCGAATTTGTGGTGGAGGCAACGGAATGAATTTTGTTATTGTCAGACTTTGGTTAGCGGTTTTTGTCGTGTCCGGTGTGTCTCTGTCTGCCGTCGCGCAGGAGCTGACTGTGCAGGCGCGCGACCCAGACGGTCACGGGATGCTGTGCAAACTGGGCAGCAAAAGGGTGCTGTTTGTCAGTGGAACGCCTGAGCAGATGGGAACTGCGCACGGACGCCTGCTAGCGGATCTGGTGCCGCACGTGACGCCGCGTACTATGGCACTGGTCGGTGCGGGATACGCGGTCCAGAAGGGCGACTGGTTCTACGACCGCATAGAGGAGATCGTGCGGCGTGCCATGCCGCATACGCCGGAAAGGTTCATGCGCGAGTGTCGGGCCATGGGCGCGGCGGCGGGCATAAGCGAGCGTGACGCACTCTGCGCAAACTTCTTTCCTGAACTGTTCCATTGCAGCGGTGTGGCTGTGCGCAACACCGCGAGCGCGGACGGGCGTGTGGTGCACGCGCGGGTTTTGGATTACATGCGTGACATCAACCTGCAGAAATACACCGTTTTGCAGGTGTTCGTGCCGGACAATGGCATACCTTGGGTGTCTGTGGGCTACGCTGGTTTTCTAGGGACTGTCACGGCTATGAACGTGCGCGGCTTTGCTATCGGCGAGATGGGTGGTCACGGAGAGGGCGACTGGGACGGAATGCCGATGACCTTCCTGATGCGCGAGGTGGCTGAAAGGGCCTCGAATGTGGAAGAGGCTCTCAAGATCATGCGGGAAGCCAAAAACACCTGCGAGTATTATTATGTGCTGAGCGACGCCAAGCGCGACATTGTTGCAATTTATGCCACGCCAGATAAATTCGAGGTCTTGCAGCCTGGCCAGCAGCACCCGTTATTGCCGAAGGTGCCGCAAGACACGGTCCTGATTTCTGCCGAGAGCCGTGCCCGGGTTCTTTCAGAAAGGCTGCACGAGCATTTTGGCAAAATAACCCCAGAGCTGATGATCGATATCATCAAGCGTCCGGTGTCCATGAAGTCAAATCTACACAACGCTGTTTTCGTGCCCGAGACTTTGGACATGTGGTTCGCCGACGCGGGAAAGAAGACACCGGCTTGCGACGAGCCCTACACCAAGGTGAACCTAAAAGCCCTGCTGGATTTCTACGCGAACCAAAGAGCGCGTTAAGACTTTTGAAGTTCTCTGATAGCGTCGTGCAGGTTGCTGAAAAGGGTGTTTAGCTTGTCCAAAGGTACCGAGGAGAAAGCCAGGCGGATCAGTCCGGCGAGAACGATTACTCCGGTGTTGTGCTTGGACAGCAGCAGTTGGCGGACAGCCTCCGAGTCTGCGCCTTTTGGCTTTACGCACATGAAATAACCGGAGTTGAACGGCATGGGATCGAATGTCGCGCTGTATGCCGGGTTTTCGGCCAGAATTTCTTTGATGCGCATGTAACGGCGTTGCAGGATCTGGTATTTGGCTTTTTTCTGCTTGTCATATTCAGGCTGTTTGTATGCTTTTTGCAGCAGGTGCTGCCCGATGCTCGAGACATTGGAAATGGAGCCGCGCACAATGCCAGCAGCTTTGGCTTCCAACGCCTTGTACTGGGCGGCACTGGCTCCTTTGGCGCCGAAGGTTATGAAGCCCACGCGGAAACCCCAGACATAGTCTTCCTTGGTAGGGCCGTCCAGTTTCACGGCCAGCAGGTTGGGATGCAGGTCGGACAATTCCGTAAATAGCGATTCGCGGCTGACCCCTGGCTCGTAGACCAGTCCGAAATAGGCGTCATCGAGTATGGCGACAACTCGCTTGCCAGCCTCGGCGGCTTTGAGCAGCGTGTCGCGGATAGCGAGGGCGTCTTTTTCGGTGGCGGTATATCCGGTCGGGTTGTTGGGAAAGTTCAGCAGCACGATTTTGCGGTCGCCGGGGGTCTGAAGCAGCCTGTCAAGCCCCGTGACGTTAAAGTTTTGACCATCAAACATCGGGAAAGTTGTCAGCTTTCCGCCGTAAGCTGCTTCGAAGAGCAGCTCATAATTGTCCCAGTATAGGTCTGGCAGGATAATCTGGTCCGCAGGGTCTACGAACAGATAGCCGCATACGCTCAGACCGTGGGTGAGAGCGTTGGTGACAACGGGCAAGCCAAAACCCTTGCCATCCAACGAGGGATTTTTACTGATTATCATAGCACGCCATGTTTCGCGCAGGGCGGGGAGGCCGTAGCTAGGCGTATAAAGGTAGGCTGTGGAGGGAACCGTGACCATTTCTTCCAGGCACTCCAGGCATAGCGGCGAGCCGTCCTCCTCGAAGGCGGTGCCAATGGTGGCGTTGATGGCGGTGTCTTTGGCCTCGGCGCTTTGGCCAAGAATACCGCGTGAAGGAAAGAAAGCCTGTTTGCCTTTTGCGGACAGCATTTCCAAAAGGGTGCTGCCGCCAGCGGCTAGATCATTGTTAAGGGTTTGCGCAAGCGGGTGTGTCTGCAAGTCCATAATGATTTTTGTGCCCTGTTCTGTGTGTGCGTAATCGTGGAAAGCGTCAATTTACTACATTGCCGAGATGAGCGGAAAGAATAAAATTTATGTTTCCGCAAATGTTTCATTGTTTTATCGTTTCTCTGGTGTGGATTTACATGCGCATGCCGTTGTGTTAATATTCAAGTGTTATTTGGAAAAACTCAACTGTTCACGGACAGCGAGGGAAGCGGTTATGTCTGACTTTGATCATGACCTTAATAGAATCAACGGTAAGATCAACCGGTGGCGAACGTTCGAGCACTTTATTTTCGTGCTGGCGGCGTTTTTGTCGGCATGGATTTTCATGACTGCCTTGGACGTGTGGTTGCGTCCGCGTTTTTTCACGCGTGTGGCTATGGCTTCGATTTTGCCAGTGTTGGCTTTGGCCGCCTTGGCGTGGCTGGTGAAAGTTTTTAACCACAAACGTAATCCGGCGGCGGTCGCCGCATTTCTTGAAAACAAATTTCCCCAGCTCGACAACCATCTGATTAACCATGTGCTCTTCTCAGACGAAGGGTCTTCGTCGCCCTGGCTGAAAACCTATCTGCGCGAAGGCGTGCCGGGGTTTGCGGCCCTGCCGCTTGCCGAGATCAAGAACAGCCAGCTGCGCAGGCGTGGAGGTTTGGCGGTTTTGGCGGCTCTGCTGGTGCTGGCGGTTCCGGCGTTCCTGCTGGGCAATGCTTGGACGGTCTCGATGCGGCGCGTGGTCAACCCGTTCTCCAAGCTTGCCCCGCCGACTTTCGCCAAGGTGCACGCGGTTTTGCCGGAGAACACCACAATTGTGCAGGGCGACGGCGTGAATCTGACGGTAAAGGCCAGCGGGCGGGCTGGGCAGTTCGTGGATATTGACATTTTTCCGGCTGACGACCGACGTTCCACGATACGCGCAGGGCAGTTCAAGAACACTGGCAAGGAAGAGGAGTTTACTTACCGCGTTTCTAAGATCGCTTCCTCGCTAGAGTACCGTTTTAAGGTTGGCGACGCCTATCCAACGGACAAGTATACGGTCGACACCGTACCGCCATTAGCTTTGACCACTCTGCGCCTGACCGTGACGCCACCGGGTTACACCGCTTTGTTGCCGCAGAGTTTCGAGGCGCTAACCAACGCGATCGCGATTCCTGTGCATTCCACGGCCGCGTTCCATGTGTTCTGCAACCGTCCGGTTGTCAAGGCAGAGCTGGTGCTAGAGCAAGATCGGTTGAGTTTGAATCCTAGCCAGGATCGTGTGGCATGGACTGGGACCTCGGTGATTGACCAGGGCGGCACTTTCCAGATCGTCGCGCGTGATAGTTTCGGGTTGGAGATGCGTGTGCCGTTCAACTACAAGCTCTTGGAAGATTCTGCGCCTGCGATTCGGCTGATAGCCCCGGCCGGCAACAAGGCCACGTTGACCCCCAATGCCATCCCCGTGGTGCAGTTTGAAGCTGCTGACGAATATGGGTTGGGGGCCGTGCGGCTTGAGCGTGTTCCTAAAGGTGCCAAGCCGTCGGCAGAAGGCGAGGTTTTAAAAGAGTGGGATGCTGGTGGGCAGAAGCGCTTCAGCGAAAAATGGGTCGGCGCACTGGAGGATATCCCATCGTCTGCCGCCTTGCGCATAGTGGTTTACGACAATGCCGATGCGGGCGGGCCTAACCGCGCGGTTAGCCAGTTGATTCAGTTCGAGGCGGCGCCAATGGCTTCGATCATGGCGGATGCCAACGAAAAACGCGGTTCGGCCCGTAAAACACTGGCTGAGCTGATTGCGCGACAGCGCGCCGTGCTCGCGGTCACTTCCCGCCTGAGCGCCGAACTGCCGACATTCGACGGGCAACCGTGGTCGGAGGCTGCCCTCAGCCAGAGTGAAATAAGAAAATTCGCGGGCGATCTACTTAAGAGCCGCGATGCCGCCATCGGTGCGGCCCGCGTGTCGTTGGAACGGGCTTTGAAGGAACCTTTGCCTGAGGCGGTTATACGGTTGACGCGCATTTTGAGCGGGGCTTCAGAGACGCGGGAGGATAACGCACAGGCGGCGGTCAAAGCGCAGAATGATGTGCTGCGGATGTTGGTGCAGGCCGATGAGAGCATGAACAAAGGGGAGGTTTCGCAGGCTGCGGCAGGCGTGCTGGCGATGCTGGAAGGCATCCGTAAAGGCCAGACTGCCAACTTAAACGTCACGTTGAAATCAGCGCAGTCAGGCGCGGGTAT
>JAQVQN010000147.1 GCA_028701555.1 Kiritimatiellia bacterium
ACGCCACCTGGCTGGCCAGCCAGTTCAACGGCGGCGGACACGACCGCGCCGCCGGGTTCACGCTACAAGAGCCCTTGGCGCAGGCCAAAAAGACTGTGAACAACATTGTCGCCGCATGGCTGAAAACATATTCTCAGTAACTGACAAAATCATAACAGCAGCCATAAATTATCGCTGGTTTCGCCACACGCTTCACAGCTCTGCTGCTTGGTTAAACTTAACCAATCGTTTTTTCAAGCACCTCAGTCCACCACTTCCGGTACAAAATAAATTTGAAAATAACAATGCCGACATTGACTTGCGGGAAGGGAATGGCTAAACTATGTTGGCAACTCTGTTTTACCGGATTGGGATATGGTAGTTGCTTACATTTTGTTAGGCACCCAGTCGGCGAGCGGGAATAAGTTATGAGTATGATTTCGCCTAAACCCAAAGCCGTCTTGACTTTGTCGTCTTTCTTTAGCGCAGCGGACATCCTAGTCAATCAGACCAATCTAGGAAGGGACGCTCTTATACGGAAAATGCTGGACCATCTGGCTGCCCAGCATCAACTCACCGATACCGACAAGTACTTCAATGCCATTATCGAAAGAGAAAGCTCAAGCGACACGGTTTTGTCTCGCGGCATCGCACTGCCGCATGCGCGCCTCGAATCCCTTGACAAACCTTATGTCGCGGTGGCGACTTCCAGCTCGGGCATATCTTTCGCGGATAACAAGCCGCCCGTGCATCTGATTCTGCTTGTCCTTATCCCCAGCGACCAGCCCGGACTGTACCTGCAGATCATCCGCTCCCTCTCCAGTATTCTGCGCGACACAGAAACTTCCAAAAAATTGACTCAGATGTCAACGCCCGAAGAGGTCATGCGTTTCTTCGAACGCGGCGGACTGGTATTGCCCGATTACGTTTGCGCAGCCGACATTATGGACAACTCTTTTGATTTCTTGCGCAACAATGACAACTTGAAGTCCGCTATCGACTCTTTTATTGCTAAAAAACACAGCGAAATACCTGTCCTAGACAACGATGACGATATGGTCGGCGTGGTCAGCGCCGGGTCGCTTTTGAAGGTATGCCTGCCGGATTACCTGCTCTGGATGTCCGACCTTTCCCCGATCATCAATTTTGAGCCCTTTACCGACGTGCTGCGCAAAGAGCAAAGCTCATCGCTATCAGATATCCTCGTCAAGGATTTCCCCGCCGTCCAAATGTCTGCCCCGGCGATTTCCGTCGCTGCCGAAATAACCCGCCGAAACTGCTCGGCCTGTTATGTGCTGAACGACAAAAAACTCGTCGGTGTGATCGACCTGCCGCTTTTCCTGAATAAAATTTTCCGGGAGTGATTTCATAAAATGCATAGTGACTCAGTTGTTCCGACTTCTCCTCTACAAATCTTGTCAAAAATCAGCGCCATGATCGTGATCACCGCGCTGGCGGGCTGGGGCTCGCGCGCCATCGGCATCGCTCCTGATACCCTCCCGGTAGTGGCTGTATGCACATTCATTGGCGTCATATGCACTACACTGTTCTTCTGGTCACATCGCGTGGCCATTGCCTTCCTAGGCGTGGCGGTTCTTATAGGCACACGCACCATGACACTGCAAGGCTTGATGCGCGCCACCGAGCTGGATATCATTTTCTTCCTTGTTGGCATGATGATCATCGTAGGAGCCCTTAAGGATCTGGGCTTCCTGACATGGGTCATTCAGTCCATCATCAACAAAAAGAAGATGACTGGCGGCTCTTTTGTGCTGATCCTGTGCGGTCTCGCCGCATTGCTGTCCAGCGTCGTGGATGAGGTTTCTTCCATCGTGGTCGTGCTGGCCCTTGTCTTTCAGGTATGCGACACGCTCAAAGTCCGCGCCACCCCCTTTGTCCTTATCGCCGTGCTTTGCACTAACATCGGATCAGCATCCACCATGCTTGGCAACCCCGTCGGCATCTTCATCGGCAATAAGGCCGGCTTCACCTTCGGACAGTTTCTGTCCGGCGCTACACCCATCGCGTTCACGTCGCTCTTGGCCACTGCGGTAATAGTGATGTTCTGGTTCCGCAAACCGATCAGGGAAATGACGGCTAAGATGGAGGAGCACCGTAACCAGAACCGCGGCCTTGGCCCGCTAGTGCGCATCCCTTTCAAACGCGGACTCTGCGTACTTATAACTACTGTCAGCATCATCGCCTTCCACCACCAGATCGAGAACCTGCTCGGTCTGACTGGAGCTGAAAACAAGAACGCCTTTCTGATCGTCACGCCGCTGATCATCGCGGGACTGCTAATGGCTTACCGCCCGCAACGCGCGCGCCACTATGTGGAACATGATGTTGAATGGTGGACGCTACTCTTCTTCATGCTGCTTTTCGCCATCGCAGGCAGCCTAGAGCATCAAGGCGTCACCGCTAACCTAGCGGACAAACTCAGCGCAATCGTAACCGGCGGCCCCAAAGCCATGGTTCCGTTTGTTCTCGGCATCTCGTCTATAGGTTCCGCGTTTGTGGACAATATTGTTTTCGTCGCCGCCTTCACCCCGGTAATCCAGTCGCTAGTCGAGCGTGCCGCCGATTACTCGATCCTATGGTGGGCTCTGCTGTTTGGCGCGTGTTTCGGCGGCAACATCACCGCGATCGGCTCTACGGCCAATATCGTCGCACTGGGCCTTCTTGAAAAACGAGCTCATGCCCATATCGGGTTTCTAGAGTGGCTGAAGATCGGCGCCGTCATCGGCTTGGTCTCTGGCCTGATCGCCTGGGGCATGCTGCAAATCATGCCCGTGCCGCATCCTGTGGGGCTGCACGCGGCAGCAGAGCACCACGACCCTGACACCAAGCCCCATACCGCCCCATGCTTCCAGCAGCCATAACGCGCAAAACACTTGCAGCATGGGGCGGCGAAGCCGTCTACCTGCAAGCTGAGCATTTGGTCAAAAAAGGCGCGGTTCTCAAGGCCGACATCAGCGGCGACCTGATCACGGGGGTGATCGCGCGGGAATCCGGCTCGAATGTCTACACCAAGCTCCGCTTGTTGCCTAACGGCTCGATCGAGAGTCTCTGCCCGTGCTTCACCAACCGCAGCCAAGGACTGGTCTGTCCGCATGTCGTTGCGTTGGGTATCACCATCATGCTGCGCCGATCCGACCCCCTGCGCGAACAGAAGTACATGGAAGAGCAACGCCGCGCACGCCGCATGTCGCAGGCCGGCGACTCTGCCTTCGTCCGGCGCGATCCACAAGGCCAGGCTGCAACCCTCAGCCTCACCCTACCACCATCCTGGGTATCTGACTTCCGGAAAGGGCGCGTCAACATCAAGCTGGCATTCAAAGCCGCCGGACTGGCTCTTAAGCCAGAAACGCTCGCAGGCTTTGCCCCGCTTGCGCTGGCACCCGCAGACGATAACCTGCTTTCCGTAATCGAAGATATCTGCGAGGGTCAGCCCCCCGCAGAGCTACAGGTCTCAGCCGCAGACTTTCTTAATATACTGGACGTATCCCCGCCCGGTTGCTTGTCTGTCGACAACAACCCCCTGACCATAGGAACCTCCCCTGTGCGCACCGTCTTGCGCGTCGACCTCGACCATGACAATGGCGAATTAATAGTATACCCCTATACCGCCACACCTTCTTCAAGAGAAGGCGAACTACCAACCTACCTGGTAAACGGACGGCGCGGGTGCGTCCTTTCCAACAGCCACCTTTGGCCAATGAAAGATCTGCTGCCCATACCTTACCACAGTATCTATCTGCAGGATGAAATCATACCCCGTGACAAAGTCATAAACTTTCTGCGGCGCGACCTGCCCACCCTGAAGTCACTCGCAAACGTCGAAATGGAAGTCTCTCCCGACTGTTTCGAAACCCAGCCAGGAACGCCCTCGTTCCTTCTTGATCTGCACGGTACCCGGGCATCTTTGCGCGCGACCCTCTCTGCGGTTTACGGTCAGTATGTGTTCCCTGCCGGAACCCCCGACATCCAGTCCGAGTTCGCCCTGCCTGATCCTGACGACATCCTCCGCTATCAAACCCGCAATATTCCCGCAGAACAGGCCGCTGTCGCCGCGCTCGCCGGATATGGCTTCGAGCCGTGTGCCACAGGCTATACTATTGTCGGCACTCGCGAAGTCATGAATTTTTTAGGCAGCGGCCAACCCTCACTGCGCCGCAGCGGCTGGAAAATCAACTTCTCCGGAAAACTTTCGACCCTGACCGATTCATTGCCGGTTGTCACGCCGGTAGTTAAAATCGAACCGGACATACGGGGCTGGTTCGACGTCGGCTTCAGTTTCGAATATCTCGACGGACGCCACTTGCCGGATGCCGATATCCAACGCGCCCTCAACCGCGGCGACTCTTTCTTCGAGCGCGACGGCCAGACCGTGCTGGTGGACCGCGAAGCCGTCGAGTCGATGCGCGCGGTCTTCAACGACTGCCGCAGCCGGGAAAGCAAAAAGCCCGGGCACTTCATGATGCCCGAGATATACGCCCCTTTCGTGCAGGCATCCCTGAACGCCATCGACGGCATCGACGTCGAAGACCCGCCAGACTGGCGCCAGAAAGCCGCCGCCAGCAATCGCTCGGGCAATCGGCAGTTTGCCCCAGTACCGCTGGGTGACCTCGACCAGGTGCTGCGCCCTTACCAAAAAGAAGGCGTCTACTGGCTGCGCTTCATCGAAACCTCCGGCATCAACGGTCTGCTCGCCGACGAGATGGGCCTAGGCAAAACCTTGCAGACCCTGGCCTGGCTCTGCCTGCCGCGTTCCGACACCGCCACCCGCGGGCAGCCAGCCCTCATCGTTTGCCCAACCAGCCTAGTCGAGAACTGGAGCCGCGAGGCGGAGAAATTCGTGCCGCACCTGCGCCGACTCGTGATAAACGGTCCTGACCGCACCGCGCTTTTCACCCAGATACCCGACCACGATCTGATAATCACCTCATACGCCCTTCTGCGTCGGGACCTCGAAGCCTACCGCCCCCACCGTTTCTCCGCAGCGGTTCTGGACGAGGCCCAGCACATAAAAAACCGTTCCACGCTCAACGCCGTCTCCGCCAAACAGATCGCGGCCGCTTGCCGACTCGTACTCACCGGCACCCCAGTGGAAAACAGCGTTGCCGACATCTGGTCGATCATGGACTTCCTGATGCCCGAATATCTCGGCGACTACGAAACCTTCCGCGGCAACTACGAGCTGCCTATCGCCGCTGGCGACCGCCAAGGCGAACTCGCGCAAGCCAAGTTGCGCCGAAAACTGCACCCCTTCATCCTGCGACGCCTCAAAAAGCATGTGGCTAAAGATCTGCCTGACAAGATCGTGAAAGTCTCGTTCTGCCAACTGACCGCTGACCAGCAGCGCGTCTACAACGACCTGCTCGCAGAATCGCGCCGCAAGATTGGCGATCTGGTAAACGCCAAAGGTTTCGACCGCTCGCGATTCGAGATTCTGGCCATGCTGATGCGTCTGCGCCAGACCTGCTGCCACCTTGATCTGCTGAAAAATCGTCACCAGCCCGGCACCTACGAAAATCCCTCCGCCAAGTTAGATGCCTTTTTTGAGATCCTGGACGAAGCCATCGACGGCGGCCACCGCATCCTGGTTTTTAGTCAGTTTGTCGCCATGCTCAAGCTGCTGCGCGATGAGCTGAATAATCGTTCCGTGCCCTACTGTTATCTGGACGGCTCCACGCAAGACCGGCTGGCGCAATGCACACGTTTCAACCGCGACCCATCCATTCCGGTTTTCCTGATCAGCCTCAAGGCTGGCGGCACAGGCCTTAACCTGACCGGTGCCGACATGGTCGTGCACTTCGATCCCTGGTGGAACCCGGCCGTGGAAGACCAGGCCACAGACCGTGCCCACCGCATCGGCCAGAAACGCGCGGTCTACAGCATCAAACTGATCGCCGAGCACACAGTCGAAGAAAAGGTTCTGGCCATGCAGCAGAAGAAACAGGCGGTCATCGACGCCACCGTCGGAGCCACCGATGCGGCCATCATGCGGAAGATGTCTTTTAATGACATTCGTGACCTGCTCGGCCTATAACTGTCGAAAAAAGATTTTCAATCTTTCGCTCTTCATTGACACACCCACAGCTATAATGTAGAGTAATAAAACTTTTTTCGGCGGGTTAGCTCAGTTGGTAGAGCATCGGAATCATAATCCGCAGGTCGGGGGATCGTGACCCTCACCCGCCACCATCTTAAAGGCCTTTAAAACCTCGGTTTTATTGGCCTTTTTTCATTTTCCAGCCTCTGCTGCCTTTTTCCGGTTTCCTTTGCAGTATCCTGATTTCCCCCCATATTTGCTATTTTTTGTACACGCGCCTTTAAAAAAAACGTTTACTTATCGCCGCAGGAGCCGCCGGCGCCGCTTGCGGCGGCGGCGCCGAGGGAGTTGGTGGTCGATGACCAGCCGTATTTCTCCAGATACTGCTCGCGCCA
>JAQVQN010000148.1 GCA_028701555.1 Kiritimatiellia bacterium
CCCAGCAAGATTGCAAACAGAATCATGATATTCGTCATATTCGCACCTCGGTTCCTCTAATGTCATCGCATAGCATAACCTGATATCGCCGGGCTTGCAATCCGCAGGGGCGCGTGCTACTTTTTCCCGGACTATGACTGCCGCCATACCATTGATCCTCGGTTCCGGATCGCCGCGCCGCAAAAAGATTTTGCAGGAGCTGGGCTGCGCTTTCCGGGCGGTGGCTGCCGAAGCCGCAGAAATTCACGACGCGACTGATCCGGTGCGCACGGTGGCGGAGAACGCATTGGCGAAATACCGTGCCTGCCGCAGGCGCCATGCGGCGGCGGCGCTCATCACTGCCGACACGCTGGTGTGGTTCGAGGGGCGGCTGATCGGCAAGCCGGTGGATCTGGAAGAGGCGGCGGGGTTCCTGCGGTCGTTCTCCGGGCGGGTACAGACTGTTTTCACCGGGCTGGCGTTGGGTATGCCCGGAACCGAGCCTGAGATCCGGGTGGAGGCCTCCTCGGTGCTTTTCAAGACGCTTTCCGAGGCGGCGATCAGCGAGTATCTGGAGCGGACGCGGCCTTTGGACCGCGCTGGCGCATATGACATAGACGAGAACGGAGAGCTGCTGATTGCCGGTTACAGCGGTTCATACACCAACATCATGGGGCTGCCGCAAGAGACGGTCAGAGACTGGCTGGCGCGTAACGGGCTATAGCAACACCGCGCGGCCCTAAAATTTTTTTGCGCCGGGTTGACATACTCGAGTGCTTTCGATAATCTTATCCGGTTTCCTTTTTCACCGGGATTAGCTTTTCGGCAAAAGGGAAGCAGGACATTGGCAAGGTTAGGGAACTTCTGCACGATGGTTCTGGGTTTCGGCCCGGGGCTTATTGGGTTAGGGGTTCTTTGCCCCCGTAGGGGAGATGGAGGAAGCCAACATAGCTCAGTTGGTAGAGCACTTCCTTGGTAAGGAAGAGGTCGGCAGTTCGATTCTGCTTGTTGGCTCCAGCTTTGGCGATGGTTGTTTTGTTACACCTCACAGGAGAACAGTAAAATGGCGAAAGAGACATTTGTCCGCGAGAAGCCTCACGTCAACGTCGGCACGATCGGCCACGTCGACCACGGCAAGACAACGCTTACAGCAGCGATAACCAACGTTCAGGCGCTCAAGGGCTACAACGCGCCGATCAGTTACGACCAGGTCGCCAAGGCTTCGGAATCCGCAGGCCGCCGCGACCCCACCAAGATCCTGACGATTGCGACCTCGCATGTGGAGTACGGCACGCCTAACCGTCACTATGCGCACGTCGATTGTCCGGGACATGCCGACTATGTTAAGAACATGATCACCGGCGCGGCGCAGATGGACGGCGCGATCGTGGTCGTGAGCGCGGCCGACGGCCCGATGCCGCAGACCCGCGAGCACATCCTGCTGGCCCGTCAGGTCGGCGTTCCGGCGATCGTGGTGTTCCTCAACAAGGTTGACCTGGTTGACGATCCCGAGCTGCTCGATCTCGTTGACATGGAGATCCGCGAGCTGCTTTCCAAGTATGAATTTCCCGGCGACGACATTCCGATCGTGCGCGGTTCGGCGCTGCCGGCCACCAAGGCCACGAGCGCGGATGATCCGGCCTGCGAGTGCATCACCAAGCTGATGGAGGCGCTGGACTCTTACATTCCCGAGCCTGAGCGTGTGCTTGACAAGCCCTTCCTGATGCCGATCGAAGACGTGTTCTCGATCGAGGGACGCGGCACAGTGGTGACCGGGCGCGTTGAGCGCGGCGTTGTCAAGGTCGGCGAGGAGATCGAGATCATCGGTCTGCGCCCGACGGCCAAGACGACCTGCACGGGTGTGGAAATGTTCCGCAAGCTGCTGGAACAGGGGCAGGCCGGCGACAACATCGGCTGTCTGCTGCGCGGCACCAAGAAGGAAGATGTCGAGCGCGGCCAGGTTTTGGCCAAGCCGGGCTCGATCACGCCGCACACCGAGTTCAACGGCGAGGTTTATGTCCTGAGCAAGGAAGAGGGCGGACGCCACACCCCGTTCTTCAAGGGATACCGCCCGCAGTTCTATATTCGCACGACCGACGTCACGGGTGACATCACCCTGCCCGAAGGCGTGGAAATGGTCATGCCTGGCGACAACATTTCGATTGTCGTCAAGCTGATCTCGCCGGTCGCGCTGGAAGACAAGATGCGCTTCGCTATCCGCGAAGGCGGACGCACGGTTGGCGCAGGCACGGTCACGAAAATTATCAAATAACAAGCTGACTCCTGTGAGCGTGTCCCGTCCGGCGGTGAGCGTGCCGACGGACGGGGCACGGATTTTCATTAAGCAGGCTTCAGCAGCGAGGCGGATATGCCCAGAGACTTAGCAATCATGGCTTGCACTGAGTGCAAGCGCCGCAACTACACGACGACCCGCAACAAGCGGACGAAACCGAACCGGCTTGAGATCAAGAAGTTTTGTCCGTTCGAGAAGAAGCATACGATGCACCGGGAAACCAAGTAGTTTAATAACGCCTTTAGGCCAGTAGCTCAATTTGGCAGAGCACCGGTCTCCAAAACCGGTTGTTGGGGGTTCGAGTCCCTCCTGGCCTGCCAGTTTCGACGGTGACAGCCGTCCAGCCTTTGGCAGGCAAAGGGTGTGAGAGGTGCAGCCGGCAAAGCACGGCGGCCGAAAGGGTTGAGGGAATGAGCAAAGTGAAACAATTTATGCGGAGTCTGCTCGCCTATCTGGGCGAGGTGGGCATTGAGTTCAAGAAGATCTCTTGGCCTGACCGGCAGGAACTGGTTGATTCAACTCTGGTGGTGATTTCCTTTATCGTGATTCTGGCCGTGGTGGTGCTATGCTGCGACAAGACCATCATGTTCTTCCTGCAGTTGGTGCACGCTTAACGGACGGGGGCGGCCATGGATAAGCAATGGTTTGTTTTACATACGTTGACCGGGCAAGAGCAGAAGGTCAAGCGCTCGATTGAGGCTCGCGCCAAGATCGAAGAGATGGCGGATTATATCGGTGAGGTCGTTATCCCCACCGAAAAGGTCTCCGAAGTTAAGAACGGTGTTAAGAAGACCGTTTCACGCAAATTTTTTCCGGGTTATGTTTTTATCAATCTAGCCCTTTACGACGCTTCGAAGAGCATGCTGGAGCCGACATGGCGGTTTCTCAAAGAAACGCCGGGGGTTATCGGTTTCATAAGGGGCAAGCATCCGATGCCGCTTTCCGCTGCCGAGGTTGACGCTGTGGTCAATCAGGTGGCAGAGAAAAAAGAAAAGGTCAAGCCCAAGGTTCAGTTCGAGCCGGGCGAGACCGTCAAGATCATCGACGGGCCGTTCATGAGTTTCAACGGCACTGTGGATGAAGTGGATCCCGACCGTGGCAAGCTGAAGGTCTCTGTTGCGATCTTCGGACGTACAGCCCCGGTGGAACTGGAGTACTGGCAGGTCGAGCGCGCGGTCGACGAGAACGCATAGCGAAACCTTCGGTAAGTGTCGCCTAACAGCGGCTACAGTTCGTCAAATGCGGTCCGTCCGTACCGGTGGGGATGCCGGGAGGGCTGCGAAAGACAAGGTGATAAAATGGCTAAGAAGGTCATGGGGACCGTTAAGCTGCAGATTCCCGCAGGCGCGGCGAATCCAGCACCGCCTGTGGGCCCGGCGTTGGGTGCGCAAGGCGTGAACATAATGATGTTCTGCAAAGAGTTCAACGCCAAGACGCAGGACAAGGCCGGTCTGATTATTCCCGTGGTTATCACGGTGTATGCGGACCGTAGTTTTTCTCTGGTTTTCAAAAGCCCTCCAGCTTCCGCGCTGCTTAAGCAGGCGGCTGGATTGGCCAAAGGATCCGGCACTCCCAACCGTGACAAGGTCGGCAAGGTTACGCGCGAGCAGGTACGTAAGATCGTAGAGATCAAGAAAGCGGACTTGAACGCGACGGACGAGGCAGCCGCGATGCGTATGATCGAGGGCACCGCGCGTAACATGGGTATCGAAGTGGTTGACTGATAAAGGGGACACGGATCATGGCAAAACATGGCAAAAGGTATATCGATGCCCAGAAAAAGGCCCCGACCACTCTGGTGAGTCTGGAAGAGGCTGTAGCCTTTGTTAAGGCGAACGCGGGCGCTAAGTTTGACGAGACAGTCGAGGCCGCGATGCATCTCGGCGTTGACATCAAGAAATCCGACCAGACGGTTCGCGGCACGGTCACGCTGCCGCACGGCACCGGCAAGAATGTGCGGGTGATAGTCTTCGCGGCCGGCACGCATGCTGACGAGGCCAAGGCGGCTGGTGCGGACGAGGTTGGGTACGAGGACTTGATTGAGAAGATCAAGAACGGCTGGACAGATTTCGACGTGGCGATCTCCACGACCGACGCGATGAAAGAGGTTCGCAAGATCGCCCGCGTGCTGGGTCCGCGCGGACTCATGCCGAACCCCAAGACTGGCACAGTGACAGATGATGTCGCAAATGCTGTCAAGGCCTCCAAAGGCGGCAAAGTGGACTTCCGAATGGACCGCACCGGAAACGTGTGTGTCATGTGCGGCAAGCGCAGCTTTGATGAGAGCAAGCTGGTCGAGAACATCCGCGTCATAGTGGATGCGATCAAGGCTGAGCGCCCGGCTGGGGCCAAGGGCATCTTTGTGCGCACCCTGACGGTCAGCTCCACCATGGGCGTGGGTGTGCATGTGCTGGTCAAAGAGTTCGAATAAACTGGGAGGCTGATGCAATGAGAACTGAAAAAGCTTCAATTTTGAATGAGGTCATCGAGCGCGTCAAAGCTTCCGACTTCTGTTTCGTGATGAACTACGGCGGACTCAAGGTTACGCAGCTCACCGAGTTGCGGCAGGCGCTTGAAAAGCTGGACTCTCGTGCTATGGTGGTTAAGAACACCTATTTGTCCAAGGTCGCCGAGGGACAGGGCTGGTCTGGGGTGGCGTCCATGTTCACTGGCCCGACGGCGATCGTGACTGGCACAGGTGATGTCACTGAGGTGGCTAAGGTGTTGGTTGAGTTTGCCAAGAAGAGCGGCAAGGCTGAGGTCAAGGGCGCGGCAATGGATGCGGCGACGCTGAGCGCGGCTGATGTCGTGGACTTGTCAAAGCTGCCTTCCAAGGACGTTATGCGCGGCATGTTGCTGGGCACGCTCATGGCACCGGCCACAAGCATGGTGCGTGTGCTCAACGCCCCGCTGCTTAACGTGCTTTACGCACTCAAGGCGTACGAAGAAAAACAAAACGGATCTGCGGCATAGAAGTGTCGTAAAAACCCGGGTTACCGGGTGCCGGCGGGTGTCGGCACCTGACATGGCCGGAGACGGTTGTGTCCGCTTGTTGAGCGGGGCGGCCCGCGGGTACCCCGCCCGCGATTAACGCGTGCGGTTGCACATAGAAGGAAGAAAAAAATGACAAACGAAGAAGTGATTGATTTTCTGAGCAACCTTTCGGTGCTCGAGATTTCCAAGCTGGTCAAGGCCCTGGAAGACAAGTGGGGTGTTACAGCTGCCGCTCCTGTGGCAGTTGCCGCCGCTCCGGCTGCGGCTGCGGCACCGGTGGAAGAGAAGACCGAATTTGACGTGATCCTTACGGAAGCCGGCGCCAACAAGATCGGCGTGATCAAAGAAGTCCGCGCCATCACCGGCCTGGGTTTGAAGGATGCCAAGGATTTGGTCGAAGCCGCTCCGAAACCGGTGAAACAGGCTGTCAGCAAGGATGAGGCTGCCAAGCTCAAGGAGCAGCTTGAGAAGGCCGGCGCCAAAGTTGAAGTCAAATAAACTTTGCGGCGGTTTTATTTCGGGAGCTGCCTGTCTGATGGTCAGGGCAGCTCCCGGATCCGGCTTCAGGCGCTTGCGCCTGCTTGTCGGAAAGCCCGTGAGGCCATCGGTATTACAGTCGTCAAAAGAGAGACAAAACGCACCCGAACAGCGCTTGCAGCGAACTACGGCCGAAGTGTGAATCAGTTAACAAAGTGGCAGCTTACCACACTTCTTTTCATAACCGGCTGTTGTAAAGACGATGCATGCTTGACGGCGGGCTCCAAGAGTTACTCTTGATGTGCGAAGTTTCTTAATTGACGGCATCTTTTAAAAAAACACGACCTGAGGTAGGCAATGGTTGACCGTAAAGTTTTTGGCAAGCTGAAAGCCGTTATTCAGCCGCCCAACCTGATTGAGATTCAGACGAAGTCCTACATGGACTTTCTGCAACGTGACGTCGCTCCGGGCAAACGCGATAAAAAAGGGCTGCAGGCGATTTTTCACGAAGTCTTCCCGATAGACAGCTATGACGGCAGGTATACGCTGGATTTTGTCAAGTATGAGATTGGCGAGCCTAAGGCTGACGAGTTGAACTCGCTGGCAGATGGCAACACCTATGCCGCTCCCCTGCACGCCACATTCCGTTTGAAAGACGGAGACGAGA
>JAQVQN010000149.1 GCA_028701555.1 Kiritimatiellia bacterium
CTCTTCGGCCACCCCATTGGCGTTGGCTCCGGGGGTGTTCATCACATCCACGCCGCGCTTGCGCGTGTTTGATATCGATGTTGTCGTAACCGGCTCCGGCCCGAATCACAACCTTGAGCTGCGGCAGAGCGTCCAATACCTCCGCAGGAGCTTTCTCGCTGCGCACAATCAAGGCGTAGGCATCCGCATGCGCTTTAACCTGCTCGCTCAAAGGTGTGCTGGCATCCTGCACAACCTCATACCCGCCATGAGCTTTCAATAGATCGGCGGCCACGGCATCCAACTTGGTCGGGATCAAAACTTTTTTCATGCTTCTCCAGTTCAACAGGGTTTGGTACTCTAAAACCCACTAAGGACAGACAGGCACCGACACGCCCCTGCCCCGCGTTTGGTTTGGCTAATACTTTAATCTCGTTGGCCTCGCGAATCAAGTATTGTCGCCTGTTATTTGACTTGAACAGGTATTAGCGTGACTTGCACATTATGAATCGGAAAACAAACAGATGACACAAAACAACCATTTTTGGCTGACTGCCTTTGTTGTGGCCGGGCTGGCATTTGCATCGTTGGCCCAATCCGGACGATCCAGCGGATCGCGCGGCTACGCGACCGACTCTTTTGAGGGTTTTGAGTCCATGGAGCAGGACACGCGCATCCCTCAAAAAGAGACTTCTTTCTGGTATTCGGTCAAGCACAAGGAACCGCAGGCGCAAATGGACCACGCCGCGCAGATGGAGGCTTGCGGACGCTACAAGACCGCCCGCAAAGCTTACGAGGCTTTGGTCAGAGAGTGGCCTACCACACCGCAGGCAGCCCAGTCTCAACTTGCCATCGCGCAGATATACGAGAAAACCAAAAAATTCGAAAGGGCTTTCGACGAGTACCAGTACCTATTGACCCACTATGCCGGCCACTGCCCTTACAATGAAATTCTTGACCGGCAGTTCCGTATCGCCAACCACCTCATGCACAACAACCGCAGCATGTTTGGATGGGCACTCAGTGGCACCGAGTCAATTCGCGAACGTTTCGAACAAATCGTGCGCAACGCACCGCGTTCTGCCATAGCGCCTGAAGTCATGCTGATCATCGGCAGCATACATGTCTCCGCCAAAGATCGGCGCGAGGCCATCATGGTCTACGACAGCCTGCTTAACCGTTTCCCTGAGTCCGAACAAGCCAAGACCGCAGCCTACCTCGCAGCACAGTGCCGCTACGAGCTGGCCGTAAAATTCAACTATAACGAGACTTGCTGCCGCGAGGCTATCGCTTTTTCCAAGGCCATTTTGAGCCGCATGCCTGGCCACCCGCAAAATGACCAGTTGAAAGCGTGGTACACTGAGCTGGTGGATTTGCTGATCGAACAAAACTACCAGCAGGCATTTTTTTACGACAGCCGCACCCGCAAACGCGAAGCTGCCATAGCGGCCTACCGTCGTTTTCTGTCTGAGTTTTCCGATTCAAAATACGGCCAGCAGGTACGCGACAGGCTCGTGGAACTCGAAGCCGGTGCCCCACCCGCTAAATAAGGAGTGAAGATGAAAACAATCCGTGGCTCAAACCTGATTATCACGGCTCTCTCTCTGTTGATCGGAGCGGGATGCTCAAACTACCGCATGCAAGCACCGGTACCCGATGAGCTGCGAACCATCGCAGTGCCGGTCTTCGAGAATGCCTCCGGCTTCCCGGAGATAGACGCGATAGTCACCCAAGAGGTGTTGCGCGAGTTCCAGAGGGAGGGCACTTTTAAACTCGCGCGTTTGGAAAACGCCTCGCTCAAGCTGCTGGGAAAACTCGAGGACAGCAAGACACAACCGCTGAATTATGACCGCAACTTCAGCTCGCGCACATCCGAATACCGCCTTGAGCTTACGGCGCGCATAACACTCGTGGAACGCGGCTCAGGCCGGCTGCTGATCGACGACATGCCGGTAAAAGCCAATACCACCTTTCTGACACGCGGCGACATGCTCACCGGGTTACAGGATGCCCAGCCGCGCGTCGCAAAAGACTTGGCGCGCGCAATCGCCGATGCAGTGCTAGCATACTGGCCGGAATCTCAATGAAGTTGCATGACACACACAGTGTCGAACGCGCCATTTTAGCCCAGGTCGTCCTCTCCAATCTGGATGCCTCCGAAGCAGCCGACTCGCTGCTGGAACTGCAACGCCTGACCGACACAGCCGGGCTAGAAATCGTCGGCCAGCTTACGCAGAATCGACTGAAACCCGACGGCGGCACCATGTTCGGCTCCGGCAAAGTCGAAGACCTCAAAGCCATTGTTGCCGCAAAAGGCGCGAACACTGTGATTTTCGATAACGAGCTTAACGCGATCCAGTCTTACAACCTGACCAAAGCCCTGAACGTCAGGGTCATGGATCGTACCGAAATCATCTTGGAAATCTTCGCACGTCGCGCACGCTCCGCCGAAGCCCAAGTGCAGGTTGAACTGGCACGGCTGCAGTTCCAGCTTTCGCGCATCATGGTTACAGAGGCGCAACAGCGCTTCAAGGGCGGCATCGGCATGAAAGGCCCGGGCGAGAGCCACCTGCAACTGCGCAACGCGCCGCTGCGCCGCCGTGTCGCTGAGCTGAAGAAGAAACTAGAGGATATCCATAAGCGCCAAGCCGCGCATGACGGCTTAAAACGCAAGTGGCCGATCGTCTCTATGGTAGGATACACCAATGCCGGGAAGTCAACCCTGCTGAATGTCTTGTCCGGCGCGGATGCGTATGTTGACGACCGCCTCTTCGCTACCCTCGACACCAAAACCAGATTGGCTTGGCTCAATCCAACGCGCCAGATCCTGCTGACCGACACTGTCGGCTTCATCCGTAACCTGCCACACGGTCTGATCGCTTCATTCCGCTCTACCTTAAACGTAGCGTCGCAGGCCGACCTGCTGCTGCTGGTTGTGGACGCTGCCTATCCGCGCGTGGAAGACCATATCGCGGTCTGCACCGCCACGCTCGCTGAAATCGGTGCTCAAAATGTCCCTTCGCTTCTGGTTCTCAACAAATGCGACCGCGGCGCGGCCGATAACGCGGTCACGCACATAACAGAAAAATACCCCTTGGCCATTCCGGTGTCGGCACATACTGGATACGGCGTGCCGCTGCTGAAAAAGGCCATCATCGAGGAGCTTCAGAAATGCTGCACGTTGTGGCGACTCCCATCGGCAATCTCTCGGACCTGAGCCCGCGCGCGCTTGAGACGCTTAAAGCCGCCGACTTGATCGCATGCGAAGACACGCGGCGCACATGGGCTCTCTTAAGCGCCTTCCAAATCCCGCGTCCGGAGATGATCTCATATCGCCAAGGCAACGAAGAACGCGCTGGCGAGCATATCATGCGCGCGTTGCAGGCGGGCCGGAACGTGGCGCTGTGTTCGGACGGCGGCTACCCCGGCATCAGTGACCCCGGATACCGCGTCATCCGCCTTGTTGCGCAGAACAACCTGGCCTTCGACATCATACCCGGTGCCTCCGCCGTGGAACTCGCGCTGCTGTACTCAGGCCTGCCCACCTCAAGTTTCACTTTCAAAGGCTTCCCTCCGCGCAAGCCCGGCGCACTGCGCAGCTTCTTCGCGGAAGAATCCCAGGCGCCGCATACGCTGATCTTCTTCGAGTCACCCTTCCGCGTGGCGCACTCGCTTAAAGCCGCGCTGGAGATCCTTGGCGATCGCGAGGCCGCGGTCTGCATCGAGCTGACCAAGGCCCATGAGCGCATCCACCGCAGTTACCTATCCGACCTGATCCCTCTCTTTGAAAACAAGCCCGTTAAAGGCGAGATCACAATTGTCATCGCAGGTGCCAATCCGAAGTTCACCCGCGCTTTTCCCAAACAAGGTCTCCAATGTTCTGTTTCTGGTTCGGAAATATTAGACTGACCGCTAACGCCACAGCAAGGCAAGTGATAATGCCGATCGCGCCGTAAAGCAACAGATGTGGTTTCCACGGCAATTTTGCCGCTTCCAACCCGATGCACACTACATAGTTCATCGCCAGACCAGACAGCGCCGCAGCCGCGCCAACACGCCGCGTGAAAATGCCCAGCATGAACAGGCTCGCTAACCCGCTGGTCATGATCCCGATGAACTTCATGAACTGGTCGAACGCTGAGCGGATATCCATGTTCGCCAGCGTCAGCGCCCCCGCCATGCCCGCCAAACCTACCATTACAGTGCAGAACTGCGCGACCCTTACCCGGCTTCGGTCATCGGCGACCCGCTTGCGCAGCCGCACGTACCAGTCGTTGGTTATTGACGTGGCGGAGGAGTTCAAATTCGCCGCCAGCGTGGAGATCGTGGCCGCGAAGAGTCCGGCCATTACCAGTCCGGACAGCCCCACCGGCATGTCGTTGACCATGAATACCGGCAGGATCGAGTCGGGCTTGGGCATGGTCACGGCCAGACGCTCGGGATGACTGCGGTAAAACGTGTACAGCGCGCTGCCGATACCGAAGAAGATCAGGCCCGTCCACAGCCCGAGCGGCACGTTGATCCACAGGCTGCGGCCTGCGGCCTTGATGTCCTTGGTGGTCATGTAACGCTGGATCACGCACTGGTCGCTGGTGTAGGTGATCAGACACTCCGCCGCCCCGCCGATCAACACCACCCAGATCACCGGCTGCCTGCAATCAAACGCCAGGTCAACCATCTTGAATTTTCCAGCCTCGCCCGCCATGCTCAGAAAACCGGCCACGCCGCCGTCCGTGCCCGCTATCAGCAGCCCCAGAATCAACATCGCCCCGCCACCCAGCACCGCGCACTGCACCACGTCGCTCCAGATCACCGCCTCGATCCCGCCGAAAGTGCAGTACAGTATCGTCAGCAAGCTGACGATCGTGATGCACACGTTCACGTCCGTGCCGGTCGCCGCCGCCACCGCCAGTGACGGCAGATACGCCACCACCGCCACGCGCGCCACCATAAAGAGGTTGAAGGCCAGACTGGCGAAAAGCCTGCATGCCAGATTGAAGCGCAGCTCAAGATACTCGTATGCGCTGGTCAGATTCAGTTTACGGAAGAACGGCAGGTAACAGCCGATCACCAGCGGCGGCACCAGCGCGACGCAGGCAACTTTGGGCGCGTAACGCCAGTCGGATATATAGGCCAGCGCCGGCACCGCCAGAAACGAGATCGAGCTGAACATGGCCGCGAAAATGCTGATGCCTGCCGCCCACCACGGTATGTGCCCGCCGCCCCGGAAGAAATCATCCGCGCTCTTCTTCTTGCGCATGAACCAGACGCCCATGCCCGCCAAACCTGCGAAATACACACCCATCACCGCCCAGTTGAGCGGATGGAATTTGCGCCGCGCCACAAAACGCCCCGTCGCGCACAGTGGCGTTCGCACGCCAGGCTGGATCTCGCCCGACGCCAGTAGCACACTGCCGTCCGGCAACTTGATTGCCGCGCCCGCCACGGTCGGCAACAACGGTGCCTCGCCCAGCTCGAACCAGCGGTCCGTAACCGTGTGGTAGGCCAGCACCCGTCGGTTCCACGAGGTCGGCAACCTGGACTGGTAGGCGATCCGCTGCGCCTCGCGCGCCGCCCCCTCCAGCGCCGCCATCTTGCGCTGGTTGTCATCGAAATAATCCGCGTCCAGCCCGCCGAAGAACAGCGCGTGCTGGTCGCCGACCGTCACGCACTTGGCCCCGATCAGCGGCCAGGCGCCTCCGACCTCTGACCTCTGACCTCCGACCTCTGACTTCACCACGGCAGGCGAAATCGGCCGCCACACGCCCGATCCATCCGGCTGAGACAAGTCATACGCATAGCCGTCGGTTAATGCGTATAATTCATCGGATCTGTCACCTGATTGGGTAGGGACGCCTCCCCGAGGCGTCCGCCCTTCGGCGGCGCTCAGGGCAGGCGGACGGTTCGGGGAACCGTCCCTACCAGAGGAAGCGTTCTTCGCATAACCGCCCACCACATACAGGAAAGTGCGCTTTTGGTCGCCGTTCTGCACAAAGGCCTGCGCCTGCATGCGCCCCTTGACCCCCGGCAGTCTTGGCAACGGCCGCCAGCCCGCCGCCAAGTCGTCCAGGTCAAGCTGCCATACGTCCGTGGCCAGTGCCTCTGTGCCGCCGCCACCCGCCACATACACGCGGTTGCCCCGAGCCGACGCGCCGCCTAGGCGCACAGCGCACGGGAAATCCGGCAGAGCCGTCTCAACCGCCTCGCCCCGCGCCGCGTCCCAGGTCAGCAGCAACGCCCGCGCAAAAGTCTCACCATCCGCCGCGCCGCCGACACACACGACCCCCTTGGCTGCGGTCGCCGACATGCCTTCGGCCGCAGGACGTGACAACCGTCCCGCCCGCACCCAATTAGTCTGCCCGGCGGACAGCGCGTAGATCTCGGCATAGTAGCGCTTG
>JAQVQN010000150.1 GCA_028701555.1 Kiritimatiellia bacterium
CATGTGCGCGCCACATCGGCGAACGTCATGCCCGCATCAGTAAGGCATCCTCAATACCCTCAAACACCGCAGTAGTCTGCTGCTCGCGCGATGCTTGAATGTCAGGCGGCAGCACTCCAGTCAACAAGCAGTAATCGGCGTAGTCATCTGCATAATAAACTCCGACGGTACAGTCATGGCGCCGGACTAGGCGCACTTCACAGCCATCGGCCAAAAAACGCTGGTACACAGGCGGCAGACCGCCGCTGCCGCCACAAAGCCACAACTGCGGCACATCAGTTCCTTTCGCCCCCACAGCAGCGCTTGTCAACTGCGCACGACTGCCCCACCCGGTCTGTGAAAGCACCTGCCCACGGGAAACGACAGGCACGCCTGCCGCAATATCTAGTTCACCCATCTCGTGACGCCTAGCCACGCCCCCGCAATAGAAATCCCTCATAACTTTACCCCTACTGTGACAAGATAAACTCGGCCAGTGCCTTGATCTCCTTGGGCTTCAAATCCTTTGTGCGGCCATGCCTGTCATCCGGATTGAAGATGGCAAACAACTCTTCCATGGTCAATGCCCGCCCATCGTAAAGATAAGGGCCCGATCGCCAGATCTCGACCAGCATAGGCGTGTCAAAAGCCGTGCCGGCCTCATTGCCCACCCCCAAACCCAAATCGTATTTGCGCAGGTTTGTGAAAAGCTTCTCGCCTTGCGGTCCGGTCTTTTCGGCAGGATGGCACTCCGCGCAGCCGGAGGCTTTGTAAATTTTCGCGCCGGTCTTGGCTGTTTTTGACAGACTACCCTTCACGAGGTACGGACTTGGCACAGGCTTCAGAGACATCACATACTCGTCAACGCACAAAGCGTCTTCTTCCGAACGAACCACGAACTGTATGTGGGTCATGCCTTTGCGGTTGCATGCTTGCATGTCAGGCCGTATGCCCGTGACCATGGTTGGCGGAGTCAGGTGCGAATACAGCATGCTCTTAGTCTGCTTGGGATTGCCGATCCCGTCGTTCAGCAAATCCCAATTAAGCCCGTCGGCACGGCCGTCGGGATGACAACTGGCGCAGCTCTGCCATTGCTGGAAACACATGATGCCGTCATTAAAAAGCATCTCGCCGCGACGCACACGGTCTGCAGACAAGTCAATCGGCTCACCTAGCGCAATTTTTTCCGCCCGCAACACCACCCCGTCCAGGTCTACCGACACCAGCGAGTCCGCGAAATACAATGCTGCATAAACCACCGAGCCCACGGTTGTAACGCCCCGCGGGCCGTCGCCCTCTAGCTTAACACGGCGACGCACCCCTACGAGGAATGAAAGGTCGTTGGGCACGTCAGCGCCGGACTTTGTAACCTCTGTGACCTTCTCGCCCTTGGCGGCCCGATCCAGACGTTCATGCATTGCGAGACGGTCGATCACACTGATCTCGCGCGTTCCAGCATGAGCCACAATCAGTCTTTTGCCGTCAGCCGTCACAGCCACACCCCAAGGGTTGGCCGCGCCCAAGTCTACATCGTCAAGCAGAACAGTATTGACATACTCACCACTCTCGCCGTCAAACACGCTTAAGCCCGCCGTGTTCATCCAACCGCGTTCGAGCTGCGTGGTCGGCAACTGATATCTGCCGAAGGTATGCGTCACATATATATGCTTGCCATCCGGTGCCGCGCACATGCCGCGCACTCCGGTAGAACCGTTCGGCAGCATTACGTTTTGCACAAGCTTGAAAGTGCCGGTGTCAATAACCGAGACTGCTGCGGCAACGACCTCGTCTGTAGACCGGCAACTCGGCAGATGATTGGCCACGAACAGCAGGCGACCGCCAGCGCCCAGTGCCGCCGTGTGCGGTTCTCTGGGCACCGCAAGCACACCCGCGACCTTTAGCCGGCGGCCTACGTCGACTGCCATGACAGTGTTGTCAAAACGATTCAGCACATAAACTGTCTTGCCGTCTGCGCTGACTACAGGCGACAGCGGCGTGTGCCCGACCGCCACCTTTGCCAAAACTTTGCCGCCCGGATCCAGCTTGAGCAGTTCTCCGCCTACCGCGCCCGCAGTCACAAAAATTGCCCCGTCTCCCGCAGTCGCCACCCCGGAGGGATTGCTCTTCAACCGCCATTCCGTTTGAACCTGCCTTTTTTCAAGGTCTACAAGCAACAGATTTCCCGCTGTCGCCGCCGTGACATACAGCGTCTTGCAGTCCGGCGACACCGCCATATATTCCGGCGAGAGATAAACACGCGCTTGTCCGTAAAACGCCGCCGCCATCAACGACACACTAGCAATTGTCCGCACCATCCTCTGTCCGACCGATCCTAAAATCATACAATCCTCCCCACCGCCTTGGCCACAGCCCGCAACTCGATGATCGCTTTATTGAACATCTCTGGCGATAAACTCTGCTCTCCGTCGCATAAGGCCTGATCCGGATGCGCATGTACCTCCATCATCAGGCCGTCAGCGCCACAGGCTACCGCCGCCCTTGCCATGGCCGGCACCAACGCAGCCCTGCCCGTGGCATGGCTGGGATCAACCAGCACCGGCAACCACGTGCGCTCCTTCAACAACGGCACGGCACTTAGATCCAGCGTGAAACGCAAGGCATTCTCGAACGTACGTATGCCGCGTTCGCAAAGCACCACTTCGCGGGCACCTGCGTTCAAAACATATTCGGCGGCTAAAAGATGTTCTTGAAGAGTCGCGCTCATGCCGCGCTTGATCAGCACGGCCTTGCCGCTGGCGCCGACTGCCTTCAGCAACGCGGTATTATGCATGTTGCGGGATCCTACCTGAAGCATATCCGCCACAGCGGCCACCTCCGCGACTTGCGCTGTGTCCAGAACCTCCGTAACCACCGGCAGCCCGGTCTTTTCGCGCGCTTCCGCCAATATCGCCAAACCTTCCGAGCACAAACCTTGGAACGAGTATGGTGATGCCCGGGGCTTAAAAGCTCCGCCTCGCAAAAACTTCGCGCCGGCTTCCTTTACGGCCAAGGCGGTCTCCAGCATCTGCCCACGGCTCTCAACCGTGCATGGGCCAGCGATTATAATCAATTCAGAACCGCCGAAAGTTACCCCGCAGACGTTGACTCGCGTTTCCCCCTCAACGTTATGTTTATCAAAAATCATCCCTTATTCATCATTGTCACACTGTACAAAACCCCAAAGTAAAGGTCTCAGTCTTTACAGTAAAGCCGGATTATCGTGCTGTAGTCTCTTCCCCCTCAAAACCATCACAGGCCAACCCGACTAACAACTAATTTCGCTTATACTTTACCTCAACAGTCCGTCAGAAAGCAATCCAATATTAGCCTTCAGCAGCCCAGTTGCAACTTTGCTTTGCTTTCGCAACGCCGCTGCCCTATTATTCCCGCACATGAGTTCCAGACGCGAAGCCATATTTGTAATAACCAACTGGCTGCAGACCAAGTCCTTCCCGGATCGGCTGATCAGCAATTCGTCCGACCGCGCCTTCGTCACGGATCTAGTCTACACCACCGTGCGCCGCTACCGCACCCTAGACTGGGCTGTGCGAAAGTTCGTCAAAAAAATGCCGCAGGGCGAGACTGGTGCCGCGCTGCTGACCGGTGCCTGCCAGATCCTGTTCATGCCCGACGTGGCCGACTACGCCGCCGTGAACGAGAGCGTCGAGGCCGCCAAAATAGCGTCGCAAAAAACCGCCGGCCTGGTCAACGGCGTGCTGCGCAACCTGCTGCGCCAGCGCGACGCCGTGCTGGCCGATCTCGCCGTCCAGCCGATCGGCATCCGGCTCTCGCATCCCGACGCGCTGGTCACGCGCTGGCTCGAACGCTTCGGCGCGGCAGAGACCGCCGCGCTCTGCGAGTGGAACAACACCCCCGCCGAAACCTTCCTCGCCTACCCCTCGCCTGCCGCAACCCTTTCACCCTCGCCAGCGCAGCCGCTTGAAAGCCTTTTCACCCCGCTGCCGCGCGGCACACGCGTCGAAGACGCGCCGGGCTACGCCGAAGGCACATTCATCGTGCAGGACCCCGCCACCGCCGCCAGTCTGGAGCTGCTGGACGCGCGCCTGGGCTTGCGGGTGCTGGACGCCTGCGCCGCCCCCGGGGGCAAAACCGTGCAGATCGCCTGGCGCATGGGCCCTCCGACCTCCGAGAACCATGCGCTGGTGGCGCTTGACCTGCATGATGACCGCCTGGCGACACTGCGTACCAACCTTGAGCGGACGCGTCAGACATGGGTCACTACCGCAAAAGCCGATTTGACAGATGACCCGCAAAGCCTATGGGAAAGGTTCGGCCTTTTTGACCGCATCCTACTGGACGCGCCATGTTCCAACACCGGTGTTTTACGCCGCCGGCCTGATGCCCGCTGGCGCTGGACCACCAAGCGCATGAAACAACTGGCCGCCACACAGTTTCAGATGCTAGAAAACCTGCTGCCCCTGCTGGCCCCCGGTGGACGCTTGGTATACTCCACGTGCAGTCTGGAGCAGGAAGAAAACCGCCGCCAGATCACCCTGCTGCGCAAAGACCATCCAGAAATTGCATGCGTGGCCGTAGAAGAGCGCATTCCGACACGTTCAAAAACCGATGGAGCCTTCGTCTGCGCCCTCGAATGCCAGCCCTAACGTATCCGTCCCACACGCGGCGAGGTAAAAGGCCAGTAAACCACCGTGGCCGGACCCAGCAGATTGCGTTCAGGCACTGGCCCCCAGTAGCGGCTGTCGAAACTGTTGAAAGAGTTGTCGCCCATCGCGTAATACTGGTCACCCTTCAATTTCACGAGGTCGTTCTCATCCGCCAGAGACTTGCCCGGCAAAAACACCTGACGTGTTCCGCTAGGGTTGAAGCCGGAATATGCCGGGCCGCCGAACCTCACCGGCTCCCTGCCGGCTATCTGCGCCATGCGCGCCGGTTCCCTGACAATCTTTCCGTCAACGATCAAGTCAGGTGCCTTGATCCTGATCGACTCGTTCGGCAGTCCGGTCATGCGTTTGATGTAGTGCGTACCCTGCTGCAGGGCAGTGATGCCGTTTGTTGAAAAAACCATGATCTCGCCGCGCCGCGGATGCCTGAAGTTCCACAGCCAACGGTTTACAAAAACGAAATCGCCCGAGATCACGGCGCCACACCACAACAGATCCCCCTCCTTAACCACCGCGCCGTTGCTGGCCCCGTTTTTCAAACGCAGCGGGCGCCGGTACTCGTCGGTCTCAACCGCGTCGCTAGGCACATAGTGCGGCACGCCAGCGACCACCACCGGCACGTATCCAGGCTTCTTGCTGCTGTCGCTGGGCATGAAATGAACCGTGCCAGAGGCTTTCGCGCGCACGACATTGAGCGACTCGCCGGTTGCCAGCCATTTGAAGAACTTTAAAGGCTGGCGATCCAACAGCGTCGCGCTATCCGGCGACCGCGTTTCAGAATGGATGCCGTACAGCGTCGGCTGCATAGATCCCGTCGGGATCTTGAAAGGCTGATAGAAATATGCGCGGAAAGCCATGGCCACAGATATCGCCACCACGAGCACGTCGAAGTTCTCGCGAAAACCCGCCATCGGCTTGGGCGGGTTCAGCTTGTTAAGACAGGCTTCAAGTTCAGCCCCCTTAGCCTCCATGGTCGCTACGTCACCAGCCCTGTATGCCGCTGCGGCATTATTCTGGTGCTCGCCAAGTAAGGCCAGCTCGCCAGCGTTCATGATGTCCTCGCGGCTGCACCGCAAGGTCTGCGCACTGTGCAACACGGCCTTCAACTGTTTCCTGACCTTCCGCCTTTTCAAATAAGTCATCATAATCAAACCTTCGCTTGCCCCATCCTCAATCGTCTGTGGCCGTGCCCTTCAGCACAGCTATGAACGCCGATTGCGGCACGTTGACCTGGCCGAACTCTTTCATGCGTGCCTTGCCCGCCTTCTGTTTCTTCAAAAGCTTCTGCTTGCGCGTCACATCCCCGCCATACAGCTTTGCCAGAACGTCCTTGCGGAAGGCGCGTATATCCTCGCGCGCGATGATGTTGCGCCCGATCGCCGCCTGCACAGGTATCTTGAACATGTGCGGCGGAATGGTATCGGCCAGAGCCTTGCACATCTGACGCCCGCGCGCCACGGCCTTGTCGCGGTGGACCATGCTGGAGAAAGCGTCAACCACCTCCCCGTTCAGCAGTATGTCCATCTTGACGATCTCGCTCTCAAGATATCCTGCCGGCTCGTAATCCATGGATGCATAACCGTGGCTGACGCTCTTGAGCATATCGTGAAAATCGATCAACACCTCATTCAGCGGCAGCGTGCATGTTATTATCACGCGTCGTGCGTCAAGGCTTTCCGTGGCCTTGACCTCTCCGCGCCGTTCCAGCACTATGCGCATCACGTCGCCGATACAAGAGCTGG
>JAQVQN010000151.1 GCA_028701555.1 Kiritimatiellia bacterium
GCAACAAAATACCCGACCTGCCGCCGCGCCCCGATATCGCCAAACTCAAATTCGGTGCGCCCGTAAAGCTGATCTCCGCCAGCGGACTCGCCGGCTGGAAGGTCATGAACGACAAGGCCCCCAATTTCTGGTCCGCAGCCGAAGGAACCCTCA
The DNA here is from genome assembly GCA_028701555.1 of Kiritimatiellia bacterium. Lineage (GTDB taxonomy): Bacteria > Verrucomicrobiota > Kiritimatiellia > RFP12 > UBA1067 > JAQVQN01. The sequence goes on from JAQVQN010000151.1 coordinate 154, forward strand.
GCAACCGCGTGCAGAAAGGCCCGGACGGCAAAAACCTGCACGGCACCAACATCCGCACAGAGGCTGAATTCGAGGATTTCAACCTCAAGACCGAAGTGCGCGTGCCCAAGGACGGCAACAGCGGCATTTATCTGCGCGGCATATATGAGGTGCAGGTGGCCGAGACCCACGGCAAGTCCTGCGACTCTCACCACATGGGCGCGCTCTACAGCCGCATCACCCCCGCCGTGGCCGCCGAAAAACCCGCCGATGAATGGCAGACCCTCGACATCACCCTCGCGGACCGCCACCTGACCGTGATTCTAAACGGCACCACCATCATCGACAACCAGCCCGTGCTCGGCTGCACCGGCGGCGCCATGACTTCAGACGAGTTCCGGCCCGGGCCGATCTACCTGCAGGGCGACCACACCGACGTCGACTACCGCAACATGGTCCTGACCCCGATCGTCAAATAACGTCACAAATGCGGGCACCGCCCGCATCTCACTTCTCCTTAAGGCACCTCAAACCCCGCTGTCAGTTCCTCCACCTGCGCACGCACCTTGGCCTGCAGTCCAGTGTCTTCAATATTACCGAGAACCTCGGATATCCACTCGCCTATGAGCGCCATCTCCGCCTCGCGCATGCCGCGCGTGGTCACAGCCGCCGTACCGATACGGATGCCGGATGTCACGAACGGGCTGTTCTTATCGAAAGGTATCGCGTTCTTGTTGCAGATTATGCCCGCCGCATCCAGCGCCGCTGCCGCCGCCTTGCCGGTCAGACCGCTGTGCGCCACGTTGACCAGCATCAGGTGATTGTCCGTGCCGCCGGAAACCAGATGGAACCCGCGCGACGTGAGCGCTTCGGCCAGTGCCCGGCTGTTGGCCACCACCTGGCCTGCGTAAACTTTGAACTCAGGCGTCAGCGCCTCTTTCAGGCAGACCGCCTTGGCGGCGATGATATTCTCCAGCGGCCCGCCCTGCAAGCCGGGGAAAACCGTCTTGTCGAGAGCCTTGGCAAAGGCCTCGCGGCAAAGCACCAGACCGCCGCGCGGCCCGCGCAGGGTCTTGTGCGTCGTGGTGGTCACAAACTCGGCATACGGCACCGGACTGGGATGCACGCCGCCTGCCACCAGCCCCGCGATGTGCGCCATATCAACCAGCAGCATCGCCCCGCATTCGTCAGCAATCTCACGGAACTTCGCAAAATCCAGCACACGCGGATAGGCGCTGGCGCCTGCCACAATCATACGCGGACGATTCTCCAAGGCCAAACGCCGGATCTCTTCGTAGTCCAAGCGTTCGGTATCTGGTGACACGCAATAAGGCACTATTTTGAAAAGCTGCCCCGAGAAATTGACCGGGCTGCCGTGTGTCAGATGCCCGCCCTGATCCAGACTCATGGAAAGGATCGTGTCGCCGGGCTTGAGCACCGAGAAATAAACCGCCATATTGGCGGAGCTGCCGCAGTGCGGCTGCACGTTGGCATGCTCCGCGCCGAACAGTTCCTTGGCCCGTTCGATGGCCAAAGTCTCGACCGTGTCCACCGGCACACACCCGCTGTACCAGCGCTTGCCGGGATACCCTTCGGCGTACTTGTTGGTCAGCACACTGCCGGAAGCCTCACGCACAGCCCGAGTGACCGTGTTCTCGGACGCAATCAGATTGATCGTGCTGTCTTCCTGCCTGATCTGGCCGACCACGGCGGCATGCACCGCAGGATCAGCCTCGGCCAGATGCGCAACCTCAGAAAGACGCCCCGCCCGCTCCAGCTTCATAACCCTACGCTCGTGGCGCGCTTCCGCCGAGAAAGGCGTCTCGACAAAAGCCTTAACGATTGCCAGCGCCGCTTCCGGCTTCAGAGTACCAGCCAAAGCCAGCACATTCGCGTCATTGTGCATGCGCGTCTTGACCGCCGCTTCAGGATCCGCGCACAAGGCCGCCCGCACACCAGCGAAACGGTTTGCGGTCACACACATTCCAATGCCGGTCGTGCATATTATAATAGCGATATCCGCCTGTTTTTCAACAATGCGCTCTGCCGCCGCCACCGCGTAATCGGGATAGTCCACCGCTGCGGCATCATCCGTTCCCAAATCTTCCAGTTTGTGCTGGGTTCCTTTGAAATAATCGACAACATTTTGTTTCAAAGACAGGCCGCCATGATCGCAAGCGATAGTAATTTGCATTTATTCTCCCAAAAAAGCAGTGGTTATAAGATGGCGTAACTATACCAAAGGACGGCGAAGACACGCAAGCGCACCGTTCAAAAACCGGACATTCCGCAAACGTTTTGACAGAAACACACAAATTGGGCATGATGTGAATTTTTTACGCCGCCTTATGAACGATCTGAAAAAACATAAAATCCAATTCACGCCATCTGTTCCTGTAGATTACCTGCATGACGAATCCCGCAAGACCGGCACGGCTGACGCGATCGCCTTCCCGCAGACATATGAGGAGAGCTCGACGCTTGTCCGCGCGGCGGCAGCGTCAGGCGCCAAGGATATCACCGTGCAAGGTTCCCGTACCGGCATCGCGGCCGGGGCCGTGCCGGACGGCGGCGTGATCATCAACCTGTCCAAGATGGACCGTATCGACTCCGGACGCGCCGACGCTGAGGGCAACGCTTACCTGCGGGTACAGCCGGGTCTGACTCTCGCGGATCTGCGGCGGCATCTGAACACCTTCAGCGTCCCGGGTATCGCGCAGCCGGCGAAGTGGATCTTCACGCCCGACCCGACCGAAACCTCGGCCTCGATCGGCGGCATGGCAGCCTGCAACGCTTCCGGGGCCTGCTCATTCGCCTACGGGCCCACCAGGGATCATGTCGAAGCCCTGACCGTCGTGCTCTCAGACGGCGACACGCTGCGTCTGACGCGCGGACAGCAAAAAGCCTCGGGCTTAAGCTTCAGTGTTGAGACCGATAGCGGGCTCCAGATCAAAGGCGAACTACCGCGCTTCAAAATGCCGGACGTTAAAAACGCCTCCGGCTACTGGATCAGGCCAGACATGGATTTGCTGGATCTTTTCATCGGCAGCGAGGGCACCCTGGGCATTATTGCGGATGTCGAACTTCGGCTGCGGACAAAACCGCCGGGAACACTGGGTGTGCTTTGCTATTTCTCTGACGAGTCCGACGCCTTGCGTTTTATCACACGTCTCCGCAAAGCCGCCCCGTCTGCCGCGCCGGACTTGCTCACTGCCATTGAGTATTTTGACGATGGCGCGCTGGCGCTGATCCGCGCGAACGCCCACGGCATGGGCCTTTTGCTGCCGCCCCCAAAATTGCACTGGTCTTTTGCACTTTACATAGAATGGGCGCTGGAATCAGGCGGCGAAGTCCCGGCGGATCTGACCGGCAGCCTGCTGAACGAATGCGGCGGGCACGGCTCGGATACCTGGGTGGCGGCCGACGCGCCATCTATGGACAAGCTGAGGACTTTCAGGCACGCCGTGCCGGAACAGGTGAATGCGATCATCGCCGAGCGCAAACGCGGCTGCCCTGACCTGACTAAGCTGGGCACAGACCTCTCGGTGCCGGATAACCACCTGCTGGATGTCATGCGCCTCTACCGCCGCGACCTGCACAAAGCGAACCTAGAACATGTGATTTTCGGACACATCGGCAACAACCATGTGCACGTGAATATACTGCCGCGCGACATGGACGAATACCTTTGCGGCAAAGAACTCTACCGCGCCTGGGCACAACAGGTCGTGGAATGGGGAGGCAGCGTCTCGGCCGAACACGGTATCGGACGCATGAAGAAAGACCTTCTGGCGCTGATGTACGGCGCCGAGACCATGGCTGGCATGCGCCGACTAAAAAACCTTTTCGACCCCGCAAGACGGCTGAACTCCGGGCGTCTTTTCGACTGACCTTCCGGCTTTCCGTATCCCCGTAAACTCTGTTGATTACTGTCTTTTCAGTATTCAGGCCTATCCCGCAATATTTTCACCATTTGGATCTTGACGGCTTTACAAGATAGTAATAGATTACTTGCTATGAAAAGCCAAGAATCATTCAAGCGCCTGCCGGCTGACAAACGCCGGGCCGTGACAGTGCAAGCCGTCATCGGATTGGCAGCGGAGCATAATCCCGCCGAAATCACGACAACAGCGATAGCCGAAAGGATGCACATGACCCAGGGTGCTCTATTCCGGCATTTTCCAACCAAAGATGCGATCTGGCGGGAGGTGATGGAATGGGTCGCCGAGCAGATCTTGGCACGGGTGGACACTGCAATGCTGGCGGCGAAATCCCCTCTTGAGGCGTTGGAAGCCGTCTTTATGGCACATGTCGATTTCGTGATGGAGCACCCGGGTGTGCCTCGCATTTTATTCGGCGAACTCCAGCGCAGCGATGACTCCCCGGCCAAACGCGCGGTGCGCACGTTGCTTCACAACTACAATGAGAGGCTGCGGACGCTCATCGAACAAGGGAAAATACAAGGGGTTTTGTTTTCCGAAGGTGATACCGCTGCCTCTGCATCTTTGTTAATCGGCCTGCTTCAGGGCTTGGTTATGCAGTCTCTTCTCGACGGCAAAAGCGGAAATTTGCGCACGAAGGCCGCCAAAGTTTTTGCCATCTACCTCCGCGGCATCAGGAGAACACCATGAAACGATTCCACATCCGAAGCCGTTCGCTATTAATGTTCGCCGCACTCGTGCCGCTTTTACTTTTATTCGTTTACGTGGCGTTGCGATCAGGACCGTTGGCCCCGGTTCCGGTTACCGTTACCACGGTCGAGAACCATGCCATAATACCATCGCTGTTCGGCATCGGCACAGTCGAAGCCCGCTATACCTACCGGATCGGCCCAACCCTTGCCGGACGCGTGCTGCGGATCAATGTGGACGTTGGGGATAAGGTCGTAACAGGTCAAGTGCTGGGCGAGATGGATCCCGTAGACCTACAAGACCGCGTGGATGCTCTGGATGCGGCACAGAAACACGCGGCAGCTCTCGTCACAGCCTCCGAGGCACAGGTCAGGGATGCGGAGGCGCGAAAAATATACGCGGGAACGCAAGCGCTCCGATATGATCAAGCCCTGCATGCGCGTGCGGTTAGCGAGGAAACACGTGATGCCAAGGAGCAGGAACGGCAAGTGCACGATGCCGGCCTTGCGGCCGCCTTAGCCGATCTTGAAGCGGCACGCCAGGAGCTGGTGCGCAGCCGCGCGGATCTCGAAGCGCTGATTACGCAGCGCGACAACCTGCGCCTGCTCGCGCCGACCAACGGTCTGGTAGTAGCGCGCGATGTGGAACCCGGCACGACGGCGGTCGCAGGACAATCCGTTATTGAGCTGATTGCTCCCGAGACGCTCTGGATCAATGTGCGGTTCGATCAATTGCGCGCAGCAGGACTGCAGGCCGGACTTCCGGCTCAGATCGTTCTGCGTTCACAAGGAGTCCACCCCCTTGCAGGACGGGTTCTGCGTGTAGAGCCGCTCGCCGATTCAGTGACGGAGGAAGTGCTTGCCAAGGTGGTTTTTGACTCCGTACCCGTACCGCTGCCGCCCATCGGCGAATTGGCAGAGGTAACCCTAACGTTGTCGGCCCTCCCCTCTGGACCCAGCCTCCCAAATGCGGCAATCCGCCGCATCGACGGTATTTTGGGCGTGTGGCAGGTCAACCACGGTACCCTGCGCTTCACGCCGGTCAAGCTGGGTGCCGCCGATCTGGAGGGGCTGGTACAGGTGCGTGAAGGCCTGCAGACCGGCGATCAGGTGGTCGTCTATAGCGCAAAGGCCTTGAGCAAGCACAACCGCATCAACGTTATGGATCAAATTCCCGGGGTGGCGAAATGATCAGTCTGGCCGGCCGCGACATCATGCACGCTTGGGGTAAATTCGTCTTTACCGGCGTAGGATTGGGTCTGCTGATCGGTATAACCCTTTCAATGGCCGGCATCTACCGCGGCATGGTGGATGACGCCAAGGTGCTGCTCGACAACAGCGGCGCCGACCTCTGGGTGGTTCAAAAGGATACGCTTGGGCCCTATGCCGAACCGTCGAGCATCTACGACGATCTCTGGCGCGGCATCTGTGGCATGCCGGGGGTCGAGCGGGCGGCCAACATCACCTATCTCACCATGCAGGTGCGCCACGGCGGGCGGGACGTACGTTCGATGGTTGTAGGCATCAC
>JAQVQN010000152.1 GCA_028701555.1 Kiritimatiellia bacterium
TTTCCAGTTTTCAGGAACCCCGACCGGCGGACTCGTTCAAAAGGCCTTGATAAACACAGCGCCGGATCTTTTGCACCGAGGTGCGTTCGAGCGGCTCGCGGCTGACCTGGATCTTGCGCGGATGCTTGTATTCGGCCAGGTCACGGCATTCATGGCGGATGGCCTTGCGCACCATTTCCTCAATCTCTGCCCATGACGGTTCCTGGCCATTGCACGCGGCCTTGACCGCATCCATGTCCGGTGCCGCGATCGCGCCCACGCGCTCGCCGGGCACGCCGCCGACCGTGTACCCCACCACCACGATGTCGGCAATCATCGACGCTCGCCCAATCACGTTCTCGACCTCTTCGGGATAGATGTTCTTGCCCTCGCGGTTGACGATCAAAGCCTTTTTGCGGCCTCGTATGGCCAGATAGCCTTCGGAGTCGATAGAAGCCAGATCGCCGGTACGCAGCCACACCCCATCGAAAGCCTCGCGGGTGGCCTCGATGTTGTTGTAATAGCCTTTCATCACAATTGGCCCACGCACTTGCAACTCGCCCACGCCTTGCTCGTCAGGATCGGCGATGCGCACCTCGATGTTCGGCAGCTTTTTGCCGATGGTGCCGACCTTGGATTCGTTAAAATTGGTCGCCGAAACCACTGGCGAGCATTCGGTCAGTCCGTAACCCTCAACGATCGGCACACCGATACGGCGAAAGCCTTGCAGCACATGGTGCGGACAGGGCGCACCACCCACAAACATGAAGCGCAAACGCCCGCCCAAACCCTTGAGCACCTTCTTGCCAACCAGCCGGCCCAACCCGAGCTTGAGCAGAAGCTGCGCCACGCGGTTGTGCCGCAGACGCGCGTCGATCTTGTCGAACAGTTTCTCGGCCAGCAGCGGCACCGCCATCAGGACCGTGGGCCTCAGGGTCTTGATATCCTCCCCGACCGAGCGCAGGCTCTCGACAAAAAACATGCCGCAGCCCTTGGCTAGCGGGATGACAAAATTCGCGGTGAAGGAGAACGAGTGGAAGAGCGGCAGGACAATCAGAAAATCGTCGTCGGATGATATTGCCTCACCCAGCACCTCGAAGCTGCCCATGGCGTCGCTGCAGAAATTGAGGTGCGTAAGCATCGCGCCCTTGGGCTGACCGGTGGTGCCGGATGTATAAATCACAGAAGCTACATCATGCGGTACCGGGACATGTTCCCCATACCATTGCAGTGGCTTGCCCCGGACTTGGTCGAGCAGGGTTTCAAGATCATGGCAGGGACGTCCGGCGATGTCCGCCTGCGGTTCAGATACGCCGTCAACCGTGACGATGAAACGAACGTCCGGCAGGTCAGGCAGAATCTGTTCAAGCATACAGAGGTGGCGAGTGTCGGTGAAGATTGCGACGGCCTGCGAATCGCGCAAAATAAAGGCGACCTCCTGTTCGCGCAACTTGGGATCCAGCGGTACAACCGACAGACCCGCGCCTGCGGTAGCCAGATAAATCTCGATCCACTCTGGGCCGTTGTCGAGGATGATGGCGACATGCTCCTTGCCCGGCGCAAGGCCGAGACCGCCGCAGACCTCGGCGATCAGTCTGACATCGTGCTGCATTTCCAGATATGTGCGCTTGCACCAAACCCCGCCGCGACAGTAGCGCAATGCCACAGATTTAGGATATTTGGCAACCGCTTCATCCAAAAAAGATCTTAGAGTCATAATCCTCCCTATCAGCACCTTGTCTAATGCGGGCGTTGCCCGCAACCCAGCTCCACTGTCACTGGACCGTCATTCAGCAGGCGCACCTTCATCTCCGCGCCGAAAACCCCGCCGCAGACCTTGCCTTCACCCAATATCCGTTGCAACTCCGTCAGCATTGCATCGTACAGAGGCTCGGCCTGTTCCGGACGCGCCGCCGCCACAAAGCTCGGTCGGTTGCCCTTGTGTGTGTCGGCATAGAGCGTGAACTGGGAGATTAACAGCACCGAACCGCCGATGTCAGTTACCGAAAGATTCATCAAGCCCCGCGAGTCCTCGAAAATCCGCAGCGCAGAGAGCTTGCGTGCCAAACGCTCGACAGCGCAAGGGGTATCGCTGTGCGTTACGCCCATCAGCACCAGAAGGCCCGCACCGATTTCAGAAACGATTCGGCCTTTCACTTCCACCGATGCCTCTGCGACGCGCTGCACCAGCAACTTCATGCCTCGCCCCCGATCTTTTTCCAGACCCTCAGCAGTTCCGATACGCCCCAAGCCTGTGCCGCGCAACCGCGAGCGGCATGCGGCGCATCGCCATCGCAAATCTCAGGCATGTGTCCCAGACACCCGCTGTTGAGCTGATCCACGGCGGTCGCTAGCAGCGAGAGCCCGGCCATGCGTGCAGCCTGGGTACCGTAAACCGCGTAAAGGGCCTCGGCGTATAACGGGAACTGCCAAGACCAAGCTGTGCCGTTGTGGTAGGCAGGCTTGCGGCGGGTGTCCTCATCGCCCAAATATTGACCCTGGTAAGGTCGGTGCGGGTCGTTTAACACCACACCTTCTCGCAATACCGGCAATGCGGTCTTGACCGGCAGGTCGGCTAGGCTGCGTATCGCGCCGGGGGTCAACAACTGCTCGCAAGCACGCACCACCCCCACGCGCAGGGAACGCTCCATCGGCACACCCAGCGTGACGGCGAGCAGTTGGTTGGGTCGCAGCGCGTCCTCCATCTCGGACCGTGCCGCTGGAACACCGGGTGCGGCGCGCAGGCAATCGGCCAACCAGCCGCCGGGCATCTCGAAAAGTTTGGCGAGCGAGTGCGCGGCGTGTTCGGCCAAAGCTTCCCAGGACGCATCGACCTTGCGCGCCAACAATTGCAGAGCCGCAATCCACAAGGCCTGTATCTCTACCGGATAACCCTCGCGCGGCGTAGCGGCAGGATAGTTGGTGTCCATCCAAGTAAAGTGCGCGGGGCTGAAGATCAGACCGCTCTGCGGGTCCATACGTATGCCGTTCGGCGTGCCGTCGCGGTAATGCGAAAGGATCGAAACCATGACCTCACGCAGTTTTCGCTCTCCGCATCTGGTGTCAAGCACTTTTCGGTCGCCGATGGCCTCCATCAAATCGCCTGCAGCCACACAGAACCACAACGGCGCATCAGATGTGTCGCGGTTGCCCACCGTGTTGCCGTGAATTATATTAGGCAGGGTGCCACGCTCCTCGAAACGGCCGAACTCTTGCAATATCGCAAGAGACTCGTCATACCTGCCGTCGGCGATCATGCCGCGTAGCGCGATCAGGGTGTCACGTCCCCAGTCGAGAAACCAGGGGTAGCCCGCGATTACAGTACACAAATTGTCTCGCCGCACCACAAAAAGTGACAGAGCATCCGAGAGCACTTCCGGCACGGAGCGCGGTGCTCCGCAATCAGGATTGCATTTACAAGGAAGTTTTCCTGCATCCGCAGGTGCCCAGGCATCGCGCCTTCCCGCAGTTAGCGTAGCTTGTCCGCCGCTTTCCAACGGCAGACTGAACCATCCGGGGCTGAAAAGGTCGCCGTTGGGGTCAAGTCCGCGCTCACGCTCTTCGGTATGCTCAAGCATATAGAGCCACTCGGGTTCGTTGTGGAATTCGCCGTGATCGGTCTCGATGCTCGCGGTCTCGCCAGCCTGCGGCGTGAACGCAAAGCCGGAAGCGCACGCCTTCACGGCTGCCGGCCACTCCCGCTCGGGTCCGGCAAAGGCCTTGGTCTTATGATGAAAACTGCGCCACTCGATGTCCGGACGCAGAATTAACGTGACATCATCGTGAGGGTCAAGACCGCCCCGACGGTTGTGGCGGCAGACTGTCAAGTGGGCACGATTGAGCCCCGCCACGAGTTCCAGCTTGAAGGTCAGGTGAACCCAACGGCCCATGCCGCAGGGCACGTCGAAACTCCACTGCGCCTCACGTCCAGCCGGGTCGGCTGCAAAAGCGGTCATGCAAGCCTTGCTGATCTCCTGGGAGTAGCCGCGGTAACGCAGCCAGGCACGGCAGCGAGTCCAAAAAACAGTTTTGTCAACAGGCACCGCCGGATCGGTATTCACCGCCAAAAGGCAGTCGTACTGACTTGCAATCTCGCCCCAGGCCGCGCGGGCATGGCACATCGCGCCAGCTCCGTTCGACAGCACCGCGCGTAGGGTCGCATCCTCTCGCACGCGCACGCCATTGACAGAGGTGGCGACGCGCGCCGCGTCGGCCGGCGGCGGTATCAGCAGCGTTGAAACGTCGCGCCGGATACCTTGCGGCGTATAGACCACTGTGGCCAGCTCGCGCGACTCATTGCGCAGTCCGCCGAGCACCGTGTCATACGCCTCGACACTCAAGAAGAGACCCCACTTTCCATCGTCCAGCAAAACTGCCTCAGCGCTGTCAGAGGTGCGTTCGCTTGACTTTAAAGCGGCTGTGAAAGGATACTCAGCGCGCACCAATAACACGTGTCCTTCAGGCACTGCTACCAACCGACGCATGTCCTGTGGCCAAAGCCATTGCGTACAGGCAGGCATGCTTTCATCGTCGCTAGCGCAGAATGCAACAGGGTCGCGTGTCATAGCGCTGCCCAATACAGCAGGATCATCCGATAACAAGAAGCGCTCGTTTTTTGTGCGCGGCGCCAAAGTTTGACGTACGCGCAAGGCCATAAGGTCGCGCCGCCGCCGCGACAGCGCCTCTGGCTCTTCCGCCGCGCCTTCCAGCAGAGTCTGTACTCGCGCTAGGTCATCATGCGATGTTGTCAGACAGCAGACGCATCCTGGTCTCAAATTGAATGTGCCAGCAACTCTGCCGAGCGCTTCGCCAGTCACCAAATCCCATGCCTCTGCCTCTCCGAAACGCTGCACATCCCAGAACACCGTCTGGTTGTGGCCGCAGTCTAAGTTTACCAGCACCAGCAGTTTGTTGCCTTGCGGATCCTCGCGCAATATCGCTAGCGTTGGCCCTGCGTTCTGCTGAAGCATGCTAAGTTGGGTACCGGGGCCGAAGGCTGAGTGAACTCCAAGCAGTGTGTTGAGCCGTGCGATCTCGGCGACCTGATTATGCTCCGTACCCCAGTTCAAAGCCGAGGCGTTGTGGACATCAACCTTCTCTTTGGCGAACCACTCCACGCCGTTGGTGATACCGAAAGCTCCCTGATGCGAGAGTAAGGCCGAGAGTGACACTCGCATGCGCGCATAGGTCTGGCCGCGCGCGGCCAGACGGCTGTTATCGTGTGTCTCGGCGAAATGTATCAGCGGTCCACAGCGCTCTGCCATCTTGATGGCTTGTGGCAGGTACCAGTCAAACGCACTGCGGTCTTCGGTCTGAAACAGTTCGGAATAGGCCCAGTCAAGACCCGCATCGGAAAGCAGTTTAGCAGTCACCTCCACTTTGCCGCCGAGCCCCTCCAGTAGAAAGACTGTGTCCGGATGTTCTTCGCGTACCCGTGAAACGATGTAGTTCCAAGTGTCTTCCGGGATCATATAGCCAGCGTCACAACGGAACCCGTCCGCGCCCTGACGGCACCAGAAAAGGAAAACCTCGGCCATGTATGCGCGCAGGCGCGGGTCGCGGTAGTCGAGTTCCACCAGGTCGGCCCAAATCACGCCCCATGCGCCGGGGGATACGAACTCACCGTCGGGCTTGCGGCGGTACCATTCGGGGTGGTGCGTTTGCAAAGTTGCGGCCCAACCGGTGTGGTTGGCGGGCATATCCATGAAAAGCAGGCCGGATCGGCTGTGTACCGCGTCGGCCAATTCGCGGAACTGGTCGAGCGGTGTGGCGCGCTTATCGAATTCGGCGAGCGCGGGATCCACGGATAGAAAATCCAGCGCAGCGAAGGCCGAGCCGAAACGCCCCATGCGCGCGAAGGTGGTCGGCACCGGATGCACCGGCAGGAGCTGCACGATCCGAAAGCGCATGCGTCCCATGATCGTGTCGAGCTGGCGCGCGAGGTCGCGAAAGGTGCCGGAAGGCGGTATGACGGTATAACCCAGCGCATCGAGGGCCTGTTCGTGGCGGCCTGTCTGCGGCGTGTGATGGTTTTGGCTTAGCGCGGACCCGAACTGACGCACAAAAGCAGTGTAGACCGTGTTGGCGCAGGCGGTGCGCGCTGGTGCCACCTTGATCCGTACGTTGTCCCCGGCCGGCCACTGCGGAACAAGAGAGCCGCGCTCGAAAAAACAGGCCTTGCCCGCGAAGATCCCCACTTGGGTCAGCGGTATGCGCACCGTAAAATGCCCGGTCGCAGTCTCGTGCATCGGCAAGTCATGCCAGTCGCGCGCCAAAACCGGCTCGCCTGACTCGGTGCAGG
>JAQVQN010000153.1 GCA_028701555.1 Kiritimatiellia bacterium
TCCGTGTCGGACACCTGGGGGTCGGCGCCGAGCTGATGTTCCTGCAGGTTGGTCAGGCCATCGTTGTCCGAATCGAGAACCGCGTCATCCGCAAGCGGGCAGAGCCCGTTGGCAACTTCCCAGCCGTCAGGCATGCCGTCGCCGTCTGTGTCGGGGTTCAGAGGCTCGGCGCCGAAATGATGTTCCTGCAGGTTGGTCAGGCCATCGTTGTCCGAATCGAGCGCCGCGTCATCCGCAAGCGGGCCGAGCCCGTTGGCAACTTCCCAGCCGTCAGGCATGCCGTCGCCGTCCGTGTCAGGATTCAGAGGGCCGGTGCCGAGCTGATGTTCCTGCAGGTTGGTCAAGCCGTCCCCGTCCGGGTCGAGGCCGACGTCGGCGGGATCGTCCCTGTCGAGGCCGTGTACCGCCTCCCACCAGTCGGGCAGGCCGTCGCCGTCGGTGTCGCGGGCCAGATCGAAGGCGAAAAGATGCTTGACCTGTCCGATGTTGGCAGGGGCGAAGTCGGCGGGCTGGCCGGCCCAGGGGCAGTTCGTGGCCAAGCCGATCTCCATTAGGCGGTCATGAAAAGGCTTGGCGGTGTTTTTGAGCTGGCCCAGCGTGACCGCATGGAAGTTGTTCGTCGGGCTGAAGGATGCGACCATGTTGGAGACGGCTGTGCCCGCGCCGCCCGCAGCGGCCAGACGCGCGTCAAGCTCTGCGGCGGCCTGGAGCGCGATCCACTTGACCTGCGCCTGCACGGCGGCCGCGAAGTCATTGGCGCCGGCTTCCGCGTCAACGACACCGCGTTCCGACCACCAGGCGGGGACGCCAGGTGGCGCCGGGTTGCCCAGAGCGTTGGTGAATGAGCCCATCGGCACGTCTCCAAAGGGCGCAAGAAACGCGACCCCTCCGGGAAAAATGCCCTTGCCCGCGACGTTCACGTTTCCAGACACTGAAAGCCCATCCGTCAAACGGACATCCGGATGCGCTGGCGGTTCAGGACAAACGATATGCGTTTTAAGGCTGCCAGACATAATTATGACATCGGTAATCAGGTCGGCGGCCAAAATGTGCGGTTGTGAAATAATGCATGCGGCCAGTAAAACAGTGAATGGTTGTTTGCGCATAAAAAACTTCTTTTGGGGCAAGATTAATTTTTTTGGCCTTGCATTCTGAATGCGGAAAGATGTTAAGGCGTATTCGTATAGACACCGCAGGAGAGGTCGCCCAGAGGCCGCGCATAGTATATGCCCCCGGTGAACGACACGCTGCCGGTGACGGTCAGGCTGCCGCCGACCGCCAGGTTTGCGCCCATATTAACCGCCGAGTCATGAAACAGCAAACATCCCTCCTCGTAGAGGTCTGTGACCTCCACAAGGGAAAGCGGGTAGTCGAAGACGCGGATCTCGTCGAGAAGACCGCTCCAGCAATTTTTATGGGAAGAGTTGCTGGAATATCCTATGTAAAACAATGTTGAGTTATCAACGGAATACATATTTGCGCAATTCGCCTTCACTACGCCGTCAACCCAAAGCCAGCCATAGACCCCGTCACGCACGATGACCGCGTGATGCCATGCATTGTCCATGAAATTTGTCGAGGCGTCCACCATCTCAATCGGATCGTGCCCGGTCATGTTAAGCTTCATGCCTAGAGATCCGTCCACCGTGTCCACGCTCAAGAACCAGTATTTTGTGCTGCCGTATGATTTGTCCAGAATTTTCTGGCCGTATGCCCCGGCCGTACCGCCCCCGTTGTGCCGGAACCAGACGCTGGCGGAATACTGCTCCCACTCGGGCATTTCCAGCGAGCCTGATTTGATATAGTCGTTGACGCCGTCAAAGGACATCGCGCCGCCAGAGTACCTGCCGTCAGCAGACCAGCTGCAGCCGAATCTTGTCCCTTTGTAATCAGAGCTTATCTCGTTGTAAACGTAAGTTCCCGGCGCAGTGTTGAAGCTGTAGTACATAACCTCCGGGAGGGGCGGCGGCGTGCCTATCTCGCCTGTTCGCACCTCGTTGGCGACCACCCTGTGCACGACAACGGTGCCGGCCCCGGAATTCATGGCAAGCAGTAAAATGGCGCCTGCGGCGGCCATCGGCACTATGTTACTGACCCTTTCACTTTTTCCGGTCATTTTAGACTCCTTGATTGCAGCATCAGACACTCTCCATTCTGCATCATTGATACGGCATGCGCCGCCGCAGCAGAATCTTCCAGCTTTTTCGGCCGGCGGAACCCGTGCCGCAGGCTAAAATAATTTTCCGTTAAGCTTAACCACGCCGTCAATACGCACGCTGACATTACGTCCGCGCACATCAAGGTTTTCGGCGTACTCTCCGTCATGCACAATAATCCACCCGCCGTCCTTCACTGCGGCGAGACCGCCTCCGATGGTCTTTTTGGGGCCATCGCCTTGTCCTCCGCCCTCGAATGTTTCGGCGGCAGAGTCACGTCCGGTGTTTCTGTCATTTCCTGCACGGGAGTCCACAAAAACCACTTCGCACCCATCCGAGCCGTCTTGGACGGGGAGGGGAACCGAAACGCGGGCCTCTTCGCCATCTGATGCTCCGCCGCGCTCTTGTCCGTTCACCGCACCGTCATCATTGACATCGGGCGCGTCCGTCACGGCAGCAGAAGTGCCAGACCCGTGTGCGCCGGACTGTGCCGCACTCCCAACGTTTAGCGCCTCCGTCCCAATCCTGCCGGACAGCTCCGGCATCAGCGGCTCCAGGCTCTCCGGCGCAAGCAGTCTGGCCGTCATGACCACGCGTGACGGGCTGTAGGCGGAAAGGTCGATTCCGTCGCGGCACCCATCCCGGAAAGCCGCCACGGCCACCCGGAACGGGTCGTAGCCGTCTGGCGGCAAGAGCCGGAAGGCTTCGTCGCCAAAGGCGTTGAGATATACGGTCTCAAAAGTCAAAGGATCTTCGTAGAGGGTTACAGGCCAGCAACTGCCCCCGTCACCCTTGCCAACCGGCACGAGCCCGTCGGCAAGTGTCGCGGCGCCGCGCCCGCTTCCCTCATATATTAATTCGCCCGCGTCGACCATGACGGGGAATTCGTCGGAAGGCAGAGCCCCTTCCTGCGCACGCCAAAGAAGCCCGCGCAGCTCTTCCGGCCCGGAAACCGCTCCGGGAGAATCGCCGTCCGCGCGTTGGGACAAGCCCCAGAAGACGCAAGACATGACAATGCTAATACCCGCCACGGCCCGGATAGCGGAATAACCGTCATTCATTCTCATTAGCAAGAACCTCAATTTCTTTTCTTGCCGACAACACGTCTCTTGCTTATGGTTTGGCCAGAGCTGCTGCGCAACACCACGCTATCAAACTAGCGCAGATGTTTTCTAAATTCTTTCCTGTCACCGCACAATCGGCAGATTACCGTTGTTTTTATAATCTGCCCGTTTCACCAACGCTCAAAAAAGGCATATGGTCTAACAAAAAACTGTCACATAAATTGACGCGATAAAACCAAATATTATCGTTAAAGTCAACCCTGTTTTTTTAAAAATTAAGTTCCTAATTATCAACTTCTTGAGCCCGCTGTCAGGGACAACATCCAGTTCGGCGGGAGGTCTCTGATCGGAGAAACACGCTCATAACCTCCGCGAAACGCCACGGCAAGGATCCGCTCGAACTGATAAAGACCGTCTCCTCGTAAGCGGCCCGGAATCCCCAAAACGGTTTACAAAAAAAACAGCCGCCTGCTTGCGCAGGTCGGCTGTTTTTTATATCTCTTAAGGCAATCAACAACGCGCCTTATTTTTTGCAAGCCTCCTCGATCGAGACCGCCACGGCCACCGTGGCTCCGACCATCGGATTGTTGCCCATGCCCAGGAAGCCCATCATCTCGACATGTGCCGGAACCGAACTCGACCCCGCGAATTGCGCGTCCGAGTGCATCCGCCCCATGGTGTCGGTCATGCCGTAGGAAGCAGGCCCCGCCGCCATGTTGTCGGGATGCAGCGTACGGCCAGTGCCGCCACCGGAGGCAACCGAGAAGTATCGCTTCCCCTGCTCAAGGCGCTCTTTCTTGTAAGTGCCCGCAACCGGGTGCTGGAAACGCGTGGGGTTCGTCGAGTTTCCTGTGATCGAAACATCCACTCCCTCTTTCCACATCACCGCCACGCCCTCGCGCACATCATCGGCGCCATAACAGCGCACCGCCGCTCTGTCTCCGTCGGAAAACGCGGTTTTCTTAACTACCTTGAGCTTACCCGTTGCGTAGTCGAACTTAGTCTCGATGTGCGTGAAGCCGTTTATGCGGCTGATAATGTAGGCCGCGTCCTTGCCGAGACCGTTCAGTATCACCTGCAACGGCGCAGTGCGCACTTTGTTGGCCTTCTGCGCAATGCCGATCGCGCCTTCCGCCGCCGCGAATGACTCGTGGCCGGCCAGGAAGCAGAAACACTTGGTCTCTTCGCGCAGAAGCATCGCCGCCAGATTACCATGTCCTATGCCAACCTTGCGGTCATCCGCCACCGATCCCGGTATGCAAAAAGCCTGCAACCCTTCGCCGATCGCCTCCGCCGCTTCAGCGGCTTTGGCGCACCCCTTCTTCAGCGCAATGGCAGCACCTAACACATATGCCCATTTGGCATTCTCGAAACAGATTTTCTGGATCGAGGTGGCTATCTCATAAGGATCAAACCCACGGGCTTTGCATAACTTGCGGGCCTCCTGCAGGTCCTTGATACCGTATTTCTTACAAACCGCGTCGATCTGCTTGATGCGCCGCGCATAGCTTTCAAAAAGTAGCATGATATAATTCTCCTTCCAACTATTCGTGACGCGGATCAATAAACTTGACGGCGCCCGCCTCTTTCGAGAAGCGTCCGTATGTGCCAGTCGCCTGCTTCAAGGCCTCTTTTGAATCTGTGCCTTTCTTGAGCAGTTCCATCAATGCGCCCAGACGCACAAACTCGTATCCGATAACCTCGTTGTTCTTGTCAAGTGCCAGCTTGCTGACATAACCTTCAGCCATCTCGAGGTATCGCACGCCCTTCTGCTTGGTGCTGTACATCGTGCCGATCTGGCTGCGCAGCCCCTTGCCCAAATCCTCCAGCCCGGCGCCGATAGGCAGACCGCCCTCCGAGAACGCGCTCTGGCTGCGCCCGTAGGCGATCTGCAAAAACAGTTCGCGCATCGCGGTGTTGATGGCGTCGCACACCAGATCGGTGTTCAACGCTTCCAGAACCGTCTTGCCCGGCAACACCTCGGCAGCCATTGCGGCTGAGTGCGTCATGCCAGAGCAACCGAGCGTCTCAACCAGCGCCTCCTGGATCACCCCGTCCTTGATGTTTAGCGTCAGCTTGCAGGCACCCTGCTGAGGTGCGCACCAACCCACACCGTGGGTCAGACCGGAAATATCTTTGATCTCTTTGACCTGCACCCATTTTCCCTCTTCGGGAATCGGTGCCGGACCGTGCTTGGCGCCTTTAGCCACACAGCACATCTGCTCGACTTCATGCGAGCACTGATACCGACAACTCATCTATAGACCTCCATTTTGGCATTGAAAGCATGAAATTTTACACGAACCCTTGCGCAGATTCAAACGTAATGCCAAAAAATCGCAGGAGCCGCGTTGCCTCACAATTCATGACACCGAAATTTTTTTGGGATGGGGAACCTGACTTTTAGGTTGCCTCAAATGAAACGACACCGGAAAATGGGGCGCATGGATACTATCTGCCTCATATCCATACCTCTTCCTACCTTGATTCAATCATCAATCGCCAATCTCTACTGCTTTGCCCCGCGCAACGCCGCCAGCGCGAACCCCGCCACGAAAACCACCGTCGTCCCCAACACGATCGACAGATTCGTGTGGATCTTGACCGGCAGCGGCCACATCTTCTGCATCAGGCTGATCCAGGCGATCACCAAAACCCCCAACACGACACCGATGGCCGCTTCGAAATTACGCGCCTTTTTAGAGAAATAGCCCAACAGGAACAAGCCCAGCATACCGCCGCTGAAAACCGATGACATGGCCCACCAGGCATCCAAGGCGCTGCGCACACGCATCATCGCCAGCGCGCACCCCACGCCCAGCGCCGCCAGCGCCAGCGTGCCCCAGCGCAACACCCGCAGCGACTGCGCGTCATCCGCGTCACGGTCCACATAGCGCTTGTAGTAATCCTCCAACAAGATCGTCGTGCCGCTGTTCAGGCTCGTCGAGATCGTGCTCATGCCCGCCGCGAAAACCGCCGCGATCAGCAAGCCCGTCACCCCCGCGGGCAAGCCCCGCACGATAAAGAACGGCAGCACCTGATCC
>JAQVQN010000154.1 GCA_028701555.1 Kiritimatiellia bacterium
CCGCATCCGTTCCAACCCGAGATCGCCGCCATCATCGACGAAACGAGCATGTGCCACCTGACCGGTGGTTCAGCGCTGGCGGCAAGGCCGCTAATTTATGAAGGCCGCGCCGCGCTCGGCCGCAGCGGTGCGCCGTATGGACAGTATCTGCTCTCGGATGTGCTTACCGGAAATATACCCGGGCGCCTGCAGTTTTTCCTCTCGGCTTGGCGTCTTGACGATGCGCAACGGCAGGCACTCGCAGAACAGCGGCAAACCAGTTTATTGACGAAGCTAACAGGATGGTTCGGCGCCAAGGGCTCCGTGCGTGTCTGGTGCTGGGCGCCGGGCTACCTCCGGCCTGACCGCGCCGATATCAGTGGCATCGCTGAAGTCACCGGTTTCAGTGCGCGTCCGGCAGATGTGGCAACCGCGCAGACAACGCCTACCGCGCTGGGACGGAGCCACGGTTTGACTAACTCTTGGGGACAGGCCGCCCAGATCAAGCCGCTGTTCACGGTCGAGGCCGCGCCAGAGGAAGTCTGGGCCACTTATGCCGACGGCTCGCCAGCCGTGGCGGTACGCCGTGCCGGCAAAGGTCATGATGTGTTTGTCGGAGTGCCGCAGCTCACGCCGGAGCTGGTACACTCGCTCGCCCGGTTGGCCGGCGTCCATTGCTATACCGCGCCGGGAACCTCTCTGTGGGCGGCGAACGGACTTCTCTCTGTCCAGTCTCACACCAACAGCGTGTGGCGCATCGACACAGGACGGCGTAGGCGTGTCGCTGACGCGCTGGACGGAACCACGCTCGGCAAAGGGCCGCTGATCAATCTCGACATGCGGCAGGGCGAAGTCCGTGTGCTGCGTATCCGCGATTAAACAAAGCTATGGCAAATCTCGATAAAGGAATCGTTTCATGCGTATGCTGCGGTTAGCCGCATTGTGCTTGACACTGTTCGTGCGCCAGGCGCGCGCGGAAAAGACTGTGTGGCTGGACGAGTTCGACATCACGCACATGACCTGCGCGGAAGAACGGCCTCAGACCAACCGCACCGTCAACGGCAACTCTTTTAAGATCGCACGCAAGCGTTTCACCCGCGGCGTGGGAACCCATGCCGAAAGCTGGTACGCACTCGACATCCAGGGACAAGCGCTTGCTTTTCAGGCAACCGTCGGCCTTGATGACGAGGAACTGACCCGCGGCAAGGGCTCGGTTATCTTTAGAGTCTACGCCGACAACCGTCTCGCTGCCGACTCGGGAGTGATGCGCTCGCGGCAGCCGCCTGCCACCATCAAGGCCGACCTGTCCGGCGCACGGCGCGTGATTCTGCACGTTTCGGACGCAGGGGACGGCGACGATCATGACCATGCCGACTGGTGCGACGCCTTTTTCACACTCAAGGCCGGGACGGCTTTGAACCCCGTGACCGGCCCGCTCTGTGAGCAGTTGGGCATCCTGACGCCGCCCGCGCCACCATCGCCGCGCATCAACGGGCCGCGTATACTAGGATCGCGTCCGGGCAACCCGGTCTTGTTCGCGATCCCCGCCACCGGCGAGCCGCCGCTAATTTACGATGCCGACAACCTGCCAAAAGGGCTTACCGTTGACCGCGCCTCAGGCGTTATATCCGGCTCGGTCTCGCAACCAGGCGCGTATGACGTAGACTTGTCTGCTTCCAACTCCCACGGCGAAGCCCGGCGCACGCTGCGTCTTGAGATCGGCCAGCGTCTTTCGCTGACCCCGCCGATGGGATGGAACTCGTGGAACTGTTACGCCGATAAGGTCACCGACGCCAAAATCCGTCGTGCCGCTCTGAGCATGGTCGAGAGTGGTTTGAGTCGGCATGGCTGGTCTTATGTCAACATCGACGACTACTGGCAGACCTCTCCCGGCGAAAAGCACGACGAGACCCTAATGGGGCCTGCCCGCGGCTCGGATGGCCGCATCTTGCCCAACCGGCGCTTTCCGAACATGCTTGCCTTGTGCGATTACGTCCACGGTCTAGGCTTGAAAATCGGCATCTACTCCTCGCCCGGCCCCCTCACCTGCGGCGGTTGCGTCGGCAGTTGGGAGCACGAACAGATCGACGCGCAGACTTATGCCGACTGGGGCTTCGATTACCTGAAATATGACTGGTGCAGTTATGTGCGCGTTGCAGGCGGCGATCGCCTGAAACACATGACCCGTCCTTATTTGTCCATGTCCACTGCGCTGCGCGCGCAGAAAAGGGACATCGTTTTCAGCCTCTGCCAGTACGGTATGGCGCATGTCTCAGCCTGGGGCCGCCAAGTCGGCGGCCACTGCTGGCGCACCACCCCGGACATTGTCGATACCTGGGAAAGCATGAGCAAGATTGCTGACGCGCAGGACGGCCTGGAACTGTTTGCCGGACCAGGCGGATGGAACGACCCCGACATGCTCGTGGTCGGCACCGTCGGCTGGGGCAACCCGCATCCGACACGCCTCACGCCCAATGAGCAGTATACCCATATATCTCTATGGTGCCTGCTCAGCGCGCCTTTGTTGATCGGTTGCGACATGTCAAAACTGGATGACTTCACCCTCAATCTGCTGACCAATGACGAAGTCTTGGCGGTCAACCAGGACCCGCTCGGCAGACAGGCCGCCCGCATCATGAGGAACGACGCCGTAGAGCTATGGGCCAAACCCATGTCCGACGGATCAGTTGCGGCAGGCATTTTCAACCGCAGCATGCTGAAAGCCGATCTGGCGATCGATTTCAAGACTCTCGGCCTGACCGGTCCGCAGCACGTACGCGACCTCTGGCGCCAAAAAGACCTCGGCGTTCATGAAAATATTTTCAAGACCGTTATCCTCGGCCGCGCCGTCTGCCTCATCCGCCTCGCGCCATAACGTCTCGTTTGCGCCGTTTCAGGCCTTTTGCTAGACTGCCTACCATGCTTTCGCATTTGTCTGTAAAAAATCTGGCCATCGTCGAAGAGGTTCGCGTCAACTTCGGCCCCGGCCTGAACATCATAACCGGCGAAACCGGTGCTGGCAAATCCGTGCTGATGGGTTCGCTGGATCTTGTGCTGGGTGGCCGCGCCGACAAATCCGCCATACGTGAAGGTGCCTCCGAAGCCTGGGTCGAAGCATGTTTCAACCTGTCTGACACCAATGCGGCAGATACCTTGCTAGAACAATCCGGCCTGCCCTCTTGCGAGGAAGGCACACTGTTGGTGCGTCGTTCCATATCAATTTCTGGATCCGGTCGTTGCCTGGTCAATGACGCCCCTGCCACGGTGCAGACTTTGCGCAAGCTAGGCAACCTGCTGGTCGATATCCACGGCCCCAACGACCACCAGTCCCTGCTGGACCAGAACTTTCAACGCGATGTGCTGGATGCCTACGGCCATTGCGGCGCAGTGCTTACAGCTTATCAGGTTGTATGGAGTGATCTGAAAGACATGGAGACCCGGCTGCGGTCCTTGACTGGCGACAGCGCCGACATCGCCGCCGAAATCGACCGTCTGCAGTACATTGTGGATGAAATCAACCAGGCTGGCCTGACCGAGTCTGACGAGACCGACCTTGTCCAACAACATGCCGAAGCCGCCAATGCCGAGCAGATCCTGTCACTGGGCGGCGAGATCGCCAGCGCGCTTAACGACAGCGACTCCTCGGTCTTCGACCTGCTTGTTAACATACAGACGCGGCTCGCTGAACTTGCGCACGTCCTGCCTGCCGCCGCAGAGTGGCGCAATGATTTGCAGGGCACGGCGGTCCAGATTCAGGAAACCGGGCGAGCCATCAACGAACTGCTGAGCCGTATCGAGAATGACCCCGACAACCTGCGCCGCCTGGAAGAACGTATGGCCGCAGTGCAAAAGCTCAAACGCAAATACGGCCACACCGTTCAAGACATAATCGCGACTCGCGATAAAAACGAGGCGCGTCTGAACGATCTTGCCACCCGCACTGAACAGGTGGAGCGGCTTCAGCAAGAGATCGCGGCACTGAAAAAGCATCTGGCTGATAAAGCCGCTGCCCTCACAGTGGCCCGCACTAAAGCCGCCGGCAAACTGGCACGCGCCATTACGGCTGAACTGCACGGACTGGGCTTCATGAAATCCGGCTTCGCGGTGGATCTGGCCGCATGCGAACCTGCGCCTGAAGGCGCGGACACCGTATCCTTCGGATTTGCGCCTAATCCGGGCGAACCGATGCGCGCTCTCAAAGCCATCGCCTCCAGCGGCGAAATCGCGCGCGTCATGCTGGCCGTTAAAACCGTTCTGGCGGCACACGACAGCATACCAGTGCTGGTTTTCGACGAGATCGACGCCAACATCGGCGGCGAGGTAGGACGATCCGTCGGCCAGAAGATGCGCCGTGTCGCCGAAAGCCATCAAGTCATCTCAATCACACATTTGCCGCAATCCGCCGTATACGGGCGGCAGCACTTTGTGGTCACAAAAGATGTGGTCAAAGGCCGCACCAAGATGCAAATAACGGCTTTGAACACTGCTGGCCGTGTCGACGAGATCGCCCGCATGCTGGGCGGCAAAGGCCTGACCAGCGTCATCGAAAGCCACGCCCGCGAGCTGCTTGACTCTGCCAGCCCCCATAACTAACCCAACTCTCATATCATTCCGCGCCAGTATCGCGCTCTAGGCTGAAGAGGCTGTACAACACCGGCACAAGAATCAGAGTTACGATAGTGGCGCATGTGAGCCCGCCGATCACGGTCACGCCCATCGGTTTCCACGTCTCGGAGCCCTCGCCCCCTGCCAAAGCCAGCGGCAGCATGCCGCATATCGTGGTCAGCGTGGTTATCAGCACCGGACGCAGACGCAGCTTGCATCCGTGAAGGATCGCGTCCAGCAGCGCTTCGCCGCGCGCGCGGGTCTGGTTGATGGTGTCCACCAGCACGATGCCGTTGTTCACGCCGGTGCCGACCAGCAGGATGATCCCGATCACGCTGAACATGTTAAAGGTCATGCCGCAACTGAACAACCCCAGCAGCACACCGGAAAAGGCGAACGGCAAAGCCAAGAAGATCACGAACGGATGCAGCAGCGACTCGAACTGCGCGGCCATCACCATATACACCAGCACCAGACTTAAAACCGTCAGCCATGTCAGATCTGCAAAGGCCTCGGCCTGTTCTTTGACCATACCGCCGTAGGCTACACGCATACCCGCCGGCAGCACAATCTCGTCCTCAATCCGTTGCTGAATGTCGGCTGCGACATCCCCGATGGATCGCCCGAAATAGTCCACCTCGACCGCGACCATGCGCTCCTGATCCTTGCGCTCGATATTAAGCGGCCCGAGATCCTGCACCACCTCGGTGATCGTGTCAACCCGTACCCGCCGACCGCCGGGCAAGACCACCTCCGAGTTCAGAATGTCCGCCAGTTCACCGCGCCGCGCCTCTTGCAAACGCATGAAAAACCAGTACTCGTTCTCGCCTTCGCGGTAGTCGGAAGCCTCTTTGCCGTAGAACAGCGTGCGGACCGTGCCCACCACATCAGAAACATTCAGACCCAACGTCGCAAGTTTCATACGGTCAACCTTGACCAGCAGCTCCGGCCGACCCTCGTCCATGCTGATGCTGGCGTCTTTCGCGCCAGGCACATTTTCGCACAAACCTTTAATCTCTTCAGCCACGCGGCGCGATTCTTTAAGGTCATGACCCAGTATTTCGACCACGATCGGCTTGCCGGCCCCGCTGAAACGCCCCATCTGCCGGTTGACAGTCGTCATGTGCGTCTTGACGAATTCCGGCCGCTTCCGCAGTTCGTCAAGCAACTTACGGCCAGCGTCGCGGGCGCTGAACCTACGCCTGTCCATAGGTATGAGCTTGAATTCGGTACGCCCGATGTGCGAGCCCTGGCGCGATGATCCGAATTTGGAATCACCGCAGCGCCAGCGCGCGTTGACTATGTTATCCGCACCAATCAAGGCCACCCCGCTCTCCCTGATCTCCTCGCAAATACGCGCCGTCTCCTCCACGCGCGTGCCCGGCGCTAGCTCGAACTGGATCGACAAATCTCCGGAATCCGTATCCGGCGAGAACTCCGATCCGATCAGCGGGAAAAGCGCCAGCGAAAAGCAGAGTGTCGCAAACGCCGCCAGACACACTGTCCCCCGATGCCGCAGACCAAAACTCAGCACTCTCCCATACGCGTTTTCCACGCGTACAAACATGGCTTCACTCCACCGGTATGAGATGCGTCCCACCCAGCCACCTCCAACCTCTCCTCGGTTCTCGCGCAGCAGCTTAGAAGCCAGCATCGGCGTTAACATCAAAG
>JAQVQN010000155.1 GCA_028701555.1 Kiritimatiellia bacterium
AGACAAGTGTCACAAGCCATACGCTGCCCCAATTGCCCTGCAGCACGGTCGTGGTGCCATCCTCCAGCAAGGCCGGTTTGGTGTAGAACTTTATCAGCGCGTCGTTGACAAAAGTTCCGATGAAGGAGCCTACCCCGAACGCCATCAGCGCGTACAGGCCCTGAGCCTGACCCTGCATTCCCTCTGCGGCTGTCTTGCCGACGTAAACCTGTCCGCCGACCACAAAGAAGCCGAAAATGACACCGTGTATCAGGATGCCGATGTAAACGAGTGAGGTCATGTCGCCAGCGGCGAAGTAGTAAGCGACATAGCGCAATGCCAGAGCCGCAAGACCGGCCACGATCGACCATTTCACGCCGAATTTGCGCATGGCCCAGGTCACCAGCAGCATGCAGAAGACCTCGGCGGCCTGTCCGATATAGCTAACGGCAGTGAGCTGCTGGAATCCTTTCGATGCCAGAAAGTCACCCAAGAACGCGAAGTGGATGTTAAAAGGTATCATTGCCACCAGCGTGACGAAAATGAAAATCGCAAAGTTCTTTTCCTTTAACATCGACAGCGCGCGCAGTCCCAGCGCGTCGATGATCGAGAACGGCTGGCCTTTGCCTTTAGGCGGGGTAGGCGGGCAGAGCCACGCTACCAAAGAGGCCGCCACCGCCGCGCCGGCGCCGCAATAAAAAGGTATATTGGTGCCGTCGATCTTGACGCCGAAGAACTGCATGGCGGCCAAGCCGAACAGCACGGATGCCACCCAGCCGATGGTGCCGAAAACCCGGATCTGCGGAAACTGCTCGGCCGGACTGTTGGACATGGCGATAGCGGCGGTCAGGCCCCAAGTCGGCATATAGAACAGCAGCGCGATCAGCAGGCAGATAAACACCATCAACCCAGACGTTGCGCGCGCCGTCATGAACAGCATCACTGCGCATACGAGGTTTGAGACCGCGAGCACCTTTTCGCCGTTGAAATAACGGTCAGCGAACATGCCCATGAGCGGTGAGGCCAGCGACCCCAGCGCCATCGTGGAAAGTATCCAAGGTTTCCAGGCCGACCAGCTTTCGCCCTGATTTGTCACGTACGGCGCTAACGCCGCCCAAAAGACCGCAAACATCATGAATTGCAGGAACATCATGGCACTCAATTTAACGCGTGTGGCCAGCGGCATCTGATCTGTCATCGAAAACTCCATTGTTAATTAATGACAACATTAGTGACATCAAGCGGAAACATTCACGCTCAATGTTGGCATTATCAACAGTGGGGCATTATGTTGTCAATGAAAACCACATTGTAAATTGATTTCGAAATGCAGGTTGACAATTAATGCGGGGTACAGCTATTTTAACGCATGCGATTATTTCGTGGAGTGAGCGAATTTAGTCTTGTCTGGCTGTTTTTGGCCGTGCAGTGCTTGGGCGCGGCCGAGGGGTCTAACATTGTGGTTGAGATTGAGGCAACGAGTTTGACTGACCCCGGGGTTGGCAGAAGCGTGTTGCAGGATCTGCCGGGCGTGCGGCTGCGTGGCCAGGGCGTCGGCAACCCACAGGCGGATCTCTCGATCCGCGGTTCATCATTCAATAATGCCGGGCTGCTTTTGAACGGCGTCAGCATGCGTAACGCGCAGACTGAGCACTGGCATGCCGATCTGCCGCTGCCCGCAGGCTGGTTCAACGCGCCCACTGTGCTAACCGGACTGGACCGTTTCAGGGCTGCATCAGGGCACCCTTCAGGCTCAATCGGAGTTGAGCTTGCGCCGCTGCTTGAAGACTCACGCTCGGTCACGCTCGGCGCAGGCAGTCAAGAGCTGGCTTTCGGCGAGTGGAGCGCCACAGAGACCGCTGCCCTGAAAGGTCGCACGGTCGGCACCGCGGCTTTCCTGTCTTTTTATGACATAGCGCAGACCGACCGCAACGGCGACAATCATCTGACCCGCGCTGACGCCGGAGCGCGCTTGGGCGCGGTCGGCAGGCGTACGCAGGGGGATATATTGGCCGCCATATCTTGGCGTGAGTTCGGTGCGCGCGGGTTTTACGGGGCCGATCCTGCATATCCCGCTCTGGAGCGTTTGCGAGACACATTGCTGGCCGGATCAATGCGCTTTATGGGCGAGCCGCAGGAGCCAGCCGAGATTTCTGCGGTATGGCGGCGCACAGACGACGTATATTGGCTCGACCGGCATAAGCGCGACTTCTACCATAACGAACACACGACCGATTTCGCTGCTGTGCATGGTAAACGCCGCCTTCTCATCGGTGACGGGCTTTTAATAGACATGCGTGCAGACGGCGATTTTGAACGCATCAGAAGCCGCTCTCTGGGCAACCATGACCGCGCCCACTCCTCGCTATCTTTATTGCCCGGCATATGCTTTGAAAGGTTGACCTTAACGGCGGGAGGCTCATTCGACGCATTCAGCACTTACGCGCCGGCCTGGCTGCCTGCCGCCGGGCTTGAATGGGTGTTTTACGACTACCAGACCGTTTTTGTGTCGTATACCGGCGCGGTTCGTCAACCGTCCTACACGGAGTTGAACTACGAGTCGCCTGACTCTTTGGGCAACAGCGGTCTGGGATTGCAGAGGACGCGGACAATAGAGGTCGGGTACAGGGGCGATAGCGGCACAGCCATGTGGCAAATCACTGTTTTCCGAGAGGACGGCGCGGACTTGGCGGACTGGATAAAGACGGCGCACGACACGCGCTGGACAGCCGTCAACCTGTCCGAAGTAGAGACGGTCGGGCTTTCGGCTGAAGGCAGGACAGCCTTGTCCGGCACCACAGATTTGGGTATGGATCTGCTTGTGATGCGGAAAGAGTGCGGCAGAGAATATTATGCCAGCCGGTATGCCATGGACTATCCTGAAATGGATACAGGGGTAAGCTTGCGGCACCGCATGAATTCTAGCCTGATGTTCATTTTGCGGCAGGGGTTAGCTAAATACGCGCCTAACGCGCTCCGCGGCAATGATGACTGGATGCTGGACACCGGCATTGACGTGCGCTGGCACCCGCCGCGATACAAACGAATCACCATCAACGCCGGCGTCCACAATCTCTTCAACGATGATTTTCAAGTATACGCAGGGCAGCGCCGCGCCGGTGTCAGTCTGCACGCGGCCGTGACATGCAACTGGTGACCGTAAAATTTTAATTGCGATTTTTTGGTTAAACCTTGAAAATCTCCGCCTTTAAAAGAGCTGTAAGAATTTAGGAGACTGCGGATGGAATTATCATTGCTGATGAATGAGTTTGATGTTGCCGGCAGGTTGGTCACGATCAATCCCACCGGCAACGGCAATGTCAACGATACTTTTCTGGCGATCTTCCGCAACACTTTTGCGGAAGAGCAGGTGATATTGCAGCGTATCAACCGCAATGTCTTTCCAGAGCCGGCCGCCATCATGCACAACCTGCGGCAACTAACGGCGCATGTCCATCCGCGGCTGGAGGCTGAAGGACATGAGGCGGACCGGGTGTGGCAGATGCCCAGGATCGTTCCGACGCTTGCCAACAAGGATTTCTTTATCGATGACGAGGGGGAAGTCTGGCGGGTCATCACCAAGATTGCTTCTGCCACCGCCTTTGACGAGGCGCAGGGGACCGAGCACGCGGCGGAATGCGGGGCGGTGCTGGGGCATTTTCACTGGCTGGTTTCGGATCTCGACACCCATACGGTGATTGACCCGCTGCCGGGCTTCCACGTCACGCCCGGCTATCTGGCAAAATACGACGACACTCTTAAGGACGAGCCCTTGGCGGAGAAGCGCATGAATGCCTCGATGGAGGCCCGGCGCATGGCGATGTTCATTGAAGAGCGCAGGGGGTTCGCCTCTACTCTGCAGAACGCCCTGGAAGCGGGGGAGCTGAAGCTGCGCATGATGCACGGCGACCCCAAGGTCAACAACATCATGATTGACGACTACACGGGCAAGGGTACGGCCATGATCGACCTCGACACCGTGGCGCCGGGATTGATCCACTACGATTTCGGCGATGCCTTGCGCTCGATCTGCAACCATGCGGGTGAAGAAGAGCCCAATCTCAGCAAGGTGGTATTTGACCTAGATCTGTGCGAGGCTTTCTGCAAAGGCTACATGGAGCACGCGCGCAATTTTCTGACCGACGCTGACCGTAAGTATCTTTACGACTCGATCCGCCTGATCACCTTCGAGCTAGGTCTCCGGTTCTTCCAGGATTATCTGGCAGGCAGCGTGTACTTCAAGATCCGCCATCCGGAACAGAACCTGAACCGGGCGCGCGTTCAGTTCCGGTTGTGCGAGTCGATCGAGTCACGCGAGCGCATGATTCGCGGGCTGCTGGCCAAGCTTTGATTAGAGACAGGCGTTGACCTTGGCGTTGCCTTCCGCGACTTTCTGCTTGAGTCCGGCCTTGTAGTCGTGGAACTTGGCGCGCAGATCCGGGTCGGCGGTGCCTAGGATCTGCACGGCCAGGAGTGCCGCGTTGACCGGGCCCGCGCTACCGAGGGTGACGGTGGCCACAGGAATGCCTGCCGGCATTTGGAGCGTGGCGTACATTGCGTCGAGGCCGTTGAGCGCGCCGCCCGCTACGGGTATGCCGATTACCGGCAGCACCGTGTGCGCGGCCAGCACGCCGCCGAGATGCGCCGCGCCGCCTGCCGCCGCGATGATGACCTTAAGCCCGCGCGCTTCGGCCGTGGACGCATATTCGCCGGCGACTTCCGGTGTGCGGTGCGCCGAGATCACGCGAACCTCAAAAGCCACGCCAAAAGATTTAAGTGTCTCGGCGGCCTTTTGCACGAGCGACCAGTCCGAATCGCTGCCCATGATGATGCCTACTAAAGGTTGGGACATGATTATGTTCTCCTGTTTTTTCCGGGACGGCACGGAGACCGTCCCCTACGATGTCGGGGTGGCACAAAGACCGCCCCTTACAGTTTTCTGCCGAAGGCACGGTGCGCGATGTCGTGCCGATAGTGCGAGCCTTCAAACGAGATTTCCGCGACGGCCTCGTAAGCCCGCCCGACCGCAGTCTTCAGGTCAGGCCCGATGGCTGTCACTGCCAAAACCCGTCCGCCTGCGGTCACGACCTCGCCGTCTTGCAGCGCGGTTCCGGCATGGAAGACAAAGCAGTCCGGCCGGTCTGCGGCCGCATCGAGGCCGTGGATGACCGTGCCTTTGGCGTACTTTCCGGGGTAGCCGCCTGCCGCCATGATCACGGTCGCGGCTGCTTCGGGTTTGATTTTGACCAGACTGCTGTCAAGGGTGCCGTCGATGCAGGCTTGCAGCGCAGGTATCAAGTCGCCGCCGATGCGGGGCAGCACGGCCTCGGTCTCCGGATCGCCGAAACGCGCGTTGAACTCCAGCACCTTGATGCCTTGCGCGGTGATCATCAGTCCAGCGTACAGCACACCTTTATAGACAATCCCGCGCTTGGCCAGTTCCCGCACCACCGGCAGGATCACTGAATCCATGATGACAGGCAGCATGGCGTCGGTGACGACCGGAGCGGGCGTGTAAGCTCCCATGCCGCCGGTGTTGGGGCCCTGGTCGTTGTCGAAAACCCTTTTGTGGTCCTGCGAGGGCGGCAGCAGCACGGCGCGCTCGCCGTCAACCAACGCCAGAATGGAGGCTTCCTCGCCCTCCAGGAACTCCTCGATGAGGATCTTGGCGCCAGCCTTTCCGAAAGCGGCCTCGACCAGCATGGAACGAATGGCAGCTTCGGCCTCAAGCCGTGTATGAGCGATGACCACGCCTTTGCCGGCTGCCAGCCCGTCGGCTTTGATGACCAACGGCATGTTGAAATCATCGAGCGCTGCCTCGGCAGCCGCGGCTGATTCGAATGCGAGGGCCTTGGCCGTGGGAACGCCTGCGGCGGCCATGATCTCCTTGGCGAAAAGTTTGCTGCCTTCCATACGGGCCGCAGCCTGGACCGGACCGAAAACGCGCAACCCGGCGGCATTGAATGTGTCGGTGATGCCGAGGCAGAGCGGAATTTCGGGGCCGACCACCGTCAGGTCAGGCCGGTGCGCCTCGGCCCAAGCCAGCAGTGCGGGCACATCTTCGGCAGCCACAGGCACGTTTTGTGCGATAGCCGCAGTACCGGCATTGCCGGGGGCACAGAAAACAGTGGGTTGGCAGGAGTCTTGCGACAGTCTCCAGGCTATGGCATGTTCCCTGCCGCCGCCGCCTACAACAAGAATTTTCATGAGGCGAGATTATAGGTCACGGGAGG
>JAQVQN010000156.1 GCA_028701555.1 Kiritimatiellia bacterium
GAATTAACATTCGGATTTCATCTCGTGATCTCGAACGCATTCAAATGCGAGCCGCCAGAGAAGGCGTTCCATACCAAACCTTTATCTCAAGCTCTCTCCATAAACTTGTGGCGGGACGATTGGCAGAGAAGTTCTAAAGTTGGCATTGCCCGGGGCAAGATGGAACCACGAATGGACACGAATTAACACGAATGGTTTTTTTGGCGGCAGGCGGCAGTTGGCAGTTGGCAGCTCCTGGGTCCGGATTCCTGGGTCCTTACGGGTCGCCAGTCACGGTAGGGACGGCTCCCCGAGGCGTCCGCGGCGGCATTGCCCGGCGGCGGTTTCGGGGAAACCGCCCTACCACGCTTCGCATCAGGGAAACGCATTCGGTAGGGACGCCTCCCCGAGGCGTCCGCAGCGGCATTGCCCGGCGGCGGTTTCGGGGAAACCGCCCTACCACGCTCCGCGCCGCGCCGCAGAAACGCCAGTCGCGGGTCGCCGGTCAGGGCAGTCGGCAGCTCCTGTCTGCTGGACTTTCGGTGCGGTGCGATGAAATGAAATCGCGCCATCATGGGTGATAGACCTTCCTATTTGACTGGCATTTTTGAACGCACCCTGCTACAGTCTGAAACGTCTTGAATACTTATAATTCCAGTATTTTCGACAAAACGCTCGGGGGTGAGAACACGCAACTCCAGGGGTACAGGGAGAATGCACCATGACACTGCACGGCATTGAGATTTCACGGGAACGGATTGAGGCCTTTTGCCTTGCCAACGGCATTCGCCGTCTGGCGCTCTTCGGCTCCATTCTCCGCAATGACTTCCGGCCCGAGAGTGACATCGACGTGCTGGTCGAGTTTCATCCCGGCGTCCATGTCGGTTTGGCGTTCATCAGGATGCAGGACGAACTTTCGGCCATTCTCGGACATCCGGTGGATCTGAACACGCCCGGTAGCTTGAGCAAATACTTTCGGAACGAGGTGATGAACGAAGCGGAGGCAGTATATGTCGCGGCTTGACGACAGCATCACGCTCCGCCAGATGCTCGACCATGTCGAGGAAGCAGTCGCTCTCTCCAAAGGCCATAAGCGCGAGGACATCGAAACCGACCGAGTTTTTTTTCTCGCCATGCTGAAACTGGTCGAGATCGTCGGCGAAGCGGCCACGCGGATTTCCGAACCCATGCAGACGGCGCACCCCGAAATCCCCTGGCGTGAGATCATTGGCACGCGCAATCATCTGATCCACGGTTATGATGCTGTGGACTATAACATCCTTTGGGAAATCGTGACGGGGGATTTCGTGCCGTTGGCCCTGCAGCTCAAGGCTCTCGTGACAAAGGGATGATTGGCGAGTGGCGATTTTGCCGGGGTCGCGGGTCGCGGGTCACGGGTCGGTAGGGACGCCTCCCCGAGGCGTCCGCGGCGGCATTGCCCGGCGGCGGTTTCGGGGAAACCGCCCTACCACGCTTCGCGCCAGGGAAACGCATTCGGTAGGGACCCGCCTACGCGGTGCCTACGGCGGGCAAGCGCGGGGCCAAGGGCATTGCCCGGCGGCGGTTTCGGGGAACCCGCCCTACCAGAATGCCGGTCGCGGGCTTCAGCTCTTCATATGCACGTCGATCTGCGGGAACGGTATCGCTATGCCGTTTTTGTCGAAGGCCTCTTTGACCTGCCGGTTAAGCTCGAATAAGGCTGGCCAGTAGTCGGCAGGCGTGGCCCAAGGCCGCAGCACCATGTTGACTGCTGAGTCACCGAAAGATAAGACCTCGGCTATCGGCTCAGGGTCTTTAAGCACCAGCGGGTGCGCCCGCAGAACCTCCAGCGCGACGCGCCTGGCCTTGGCTATGTCAGTGTCGTAAGATATGCCGATGGCAATATCCATGCGCCGCTTAGAGGTGTCCGTGAAATTGGTGATGGGCGAACCCCAAATGATCTTGTTGGGGATAACGATTTTCTTGTTGTCCGGCGTGGCAAGCGTTGCGGCCATCATGTTCAGCTCTTGCACTGTGCCCATGATCCCGCCGATCTCCACGAAATCGCCGACCTTGAAAGGATGGTTGACCGCGATCATCATGCCGGAGGCGAGGTTTCCCAGCGACTCCTGAAACGCGAAGCCGATGATGAAGCCGGTCACGCCGAGACCGGCGATCAACGGCGCGATATTCACGCCCAGCCGCTGGATCACCACCATGAACAGCAAGAGCCAGGCGGTCTTGCTGACAAAGGAGCACAGGAAATTCTCAAGCAGGTTGTTGACGCGCCCGCTGCGCTGCAGCGCCCGCTGCGTGGTTTTGGTCAGCATGCGAATCACCAGCGAGCCGATCACCAGCAATAGCACCGACACCAGCAGATTCACCATAAAAGAGATGCCGTTCTCGGCGATCCACTTGACTGCCACGTCCAGTGCCTGCCTGCTCTGGTCCATTTCTGCCGCCAAAGTTTTGGTGACCATGGTCAGAGGCTGCTGGTTCGTCGCCGAGTGGGTGGCCGCCGCTTGTTCAATAATCTCGTTTGTCATGTCGGTTTTCCTGATGCGGGCGCGGATCGCGGTTTTTTACTGGTTGCCTTGTGTTTTTCAATATAGTTTCCCTCAGGCCAAAAGTCAACCGGGACTACCGCCAGTCGCGGGTCGCGGGTCAACAGGTAGGGCGGTTTCCCCGAAACCGCCGCGGACGCCACAGGAATGTGTCAATGCCAAAAATGTAATACCATCCGGCTAACACGATACAAAAAAGTATCGCACCCCCTGTTTGTGGCCAGATTTACCGCTCTTTGAGCCGCTTAAACGGTTGTTTTTGTGGAAAACGCACATTGGCATGTGGAGTGCTAAATTCAGGTGTCGTGAGAAGATTCGACATAAGACAAACCGGAGAAAAAGCATGAGCATCACAAGGCAGAAGGCAATCGAGTCGGCAATTAAACACCGTGAAAATCAGGCTTCGGTAACGGGACAAGGCTGCGTCAGGGATTATTTCGGAACAAATGTTTTCAGCGATTCCCAGATGAAGTCGCGTCTGCCGAAAGCGGTTTACAAGGCTTTGCGCAAGACCATGGACGAAGGCGTGCCGCTGGATTTCAGCGTGGCCGATTTTGTAGCCTCGGCCATGAGCCAGTGGGCTATCGAGCGCGGTGCCACGCACTACGCGCATGTCTTTTATCCGCTGACCGGACTGACGGCCGAGAAGCACGACAGTTTCTTCAGCCCTGACGGCAAGGGAGGCTTGATCGCCGAGTTTTCCGGCAAGCAGTTGATCCAAGGCGAACCGGATGCATCCAGCTTCCCGAACGGCGGTATACGCGCCACCTTCGAGGCGCGCGGCTACACGGCCTGGGATGTCACCAGCCCAGCTTTCCTGACCGAAGGACGCAACGGGTTGACGCTCTGCATACCGATCGCTTTCTGTTCGTGGACCGGCGAGGCTCTGGCCAAGAAGGTTCCGCTGCTGCGCTCGATGCAGGCCTTGAACAAGCAGGCGCAGCGCGTGCTCAAACTGTTCGGCCACGAAGACCCCGGCATGATCACAGCTTCTGCGGGCCCAGAGCAGGAGTATTTCCTGATCGACCGCAGTTTCTATTACGCGCGTCCGGATCTGCTTAGCGCCGGGCGCACACTGTTCGGCACCCGCCCGCCCAAGGGGCAGGAACTCGAGGATCAGTATTTCGGCTCCATCCCGGAGCGCGTGCTGGATTTCATGATGGAGGTCGACTCTGAGCTGTACAAGCTGGGCGTGCCGGTCAAGACGCGCCATAATGAGGTGGCACCCGCGCAGTATGAGATCGCGCCTGTTTTCGAAAGCGCCAATCTGGCCACTGACCACCAGTACCTGGTGATGCAGACCTTGCAGCGTGTCGCGCCCAAATATGGCCTGGCCTGTCTGCTGCACGAAAAGCCCTTTGCAGGCATCAACGGGTCGGGTAAACACGTGAACTGGTCGCTGGCCGGTCAGAAGGTCGGCAATCTGCTGAATCCCGGCGAGACCCCGCACGAGAACATGCAGTTCCTGGTCTTCTGCGCGGCTGCCGTGCGTGCCGTCAACCAGCATGCCGACATGCTGCGTGGCGCTGTGGCGCATGCCGGCAATGACCATCGTCTGGGCGCCAACGAGGCCCCGCCCGCCATCATCTCGGTATTCCTCGGGGAGCAGCTCACCGAAGTCTTCGAGCAGATCGCCTCTGGCGGTGCCAAGTCCTCAAAGAAAAACGGGGTGCTGACTGTCGGCGTGGACACTCTGCCGCCTCTGCCCAAGGATGCCACGGACCGCAACCGCACCAGTCCGTTCGCCTTCACCGGCAACCGCTTCGAGTTCCGCGCGGTGGGGTCCAGCCAGTCGATCGCCGGGCCGCTGGTGGTGCTTAACACGATCATGGCCGAGTCGCTGGACTACGTGGCCAGCGAACTGGAGAAGGCGCCGCGCGACAAGCGCAAGTTCAGTGCTGCTGTGCAGAAGCTGCTGCAGCGGATCATCCGCGAGAATAGCCGCGTGATCTTCAACGGCGACAACTATTCCGCCGAATGGCGCGAGGAGGCCGGGCGCCGCGGGCTGCCCAACGCCGCCAGCACGCCTGAAGCGCTTGAGGCCATGAACAGCAAGCAGACCTATGAGCTGTTTGCTAAATATGGTGTCTTGAGCCGTCGTGAAGCCGAGAGCCGTTTCGAAATCTATCAGGAGAAGTATGTCAAAGACGTGATGATCGAGGCGCGCCTATGCCTTTCGATGGCTCGCACCATGATCTTCCCGTCCGGCGTTAAATACCAGCAACTGCTGGCGCAGACCGCAGCCGCGCTGACCACCATCGGCAAAACCTCCTGCACCACCACGCTGGACGAGGTCAACAGCCTGCTGGCAAGGCTGCAGAAGGCGATGATGATGCTGGAGGATGTTGTGAAGATGCCGGAAGGTCTTTCACACGCCAAGCAGTGCCGCTATATCGTGGGCACGGTCATTCCGGTGATGAACGAACTCAGGCAGGTCGCCGACGCGCTTGAGCATGTTTGCGACGATGAGATCTGGCCGCTGCCGACCTACCAGGAGATGCTGTTCATCCGGTGAATCATGTGAGGGACGGTCATGCACAAGCAGTTCGGCTATTGCAGGGTCGGCGCGGCTGTACCGCTGGTTAGGCCGGGCGCGGTCAGCGAGAACATCGCCTCGATGGCCGCGCTGGCCCGCAAGGCGGCCGACGCAGGTGCCGACGTGCTGGTCTTTCCGGAACTGTGCATCACCGGCTACACCTGCGCTGACCTTTTCTTTCAGTCGGCACTGCTTGACGCCGCCGAAAAGGGCTTTGAGCTTTTCCTGAGAAAAATATGGCAGTGTGACACGCTCTTCGTGGTGGGTATGCCGCTGCGTGCCGACAACATGCTTTTCAACTGCGCGGTGGCCTGTCGGCAGGGCAACATCCTCGGAGTGGTGCCCAAGACCTTTTTGCCCAACACCCGCGAATTTTACGAGAAGCGTTGGTTCAGCTCGGCCGGCATGTCGCAAGCGCGCAGCATACGGGTCTGCGATGAAGAGGTGCCGTTCGGCACCGATCTGATCTTTAAGTCGCTCGGCATGGCCGAGTGCGCGGTTGGCGTCGAGATCTGCGAAGACCTCTGGAGCCCGGTGCCGCCCTGCACAAGGCTGGCGCTGAACGGCGCTACGGTACTTTGCAACCTTTCGGCCAGCAATGAGCTGGTAGGAAAAAGCGAGTATCGCCGCGATCTGGTCCGCCAGCAGTCGGCGCGTTGTCTCGCGGCCTATGTCTATGCCGGGTCCGGGCCGGGCGAGTCCAGCACCGACCTGGTCTTCGGCGGTCACGCGCTGATCGCGGAGAACGGCACGCTGCTGGCGGAGAACCAGCGTTTCTCGCGCGAGCCGGATTTGCTGCTGGCGGATGTCGATGTCGGCTACCTGGCCTTTGAACGCCGCCAGAACTGCGCCTACGCCCAGTGCGCGGCAACCGCCGAGCCCGTGCGACGGATTGTTTATGACGCGGCGGACGAGACCCCGGTTTGCAACGGCCTGCTGCGCCATGTCGAGCGGCAGCCGTTCGTGCCCTCAGACGAGGCGGGGCGCGGCAGCCGCTGCGATGAGATCTTCGCCGTCCAAGCCGCCGGACTTGCCACGCGCCTGGCGCACACCGGAAGCGCAGGTGTTGTGGTGGGGGTTTCCGGTGGGCTTGACTCGGCGCTGGCGCTGCTGGTGGCGTGCGAGTCGGTCGCTCAAGCCGGGCTCG
>JAQVQN010000157.1 GCA_028701555.1 Kiritimatiellia bacterium
CGGTGTTCAACTTCAAAGGCTGAACGGCGCACCTTTTTTGACTTGTGTAAATTGACCAAGCACATTTGTTAATGGCAGTGGCCTTGACTATGTCTTAAGGCCTATGATTTGTTGTCGGTGTGACAAAGTCAGGGTGATCATGTATAATTCAAGTCAATGAAAAGGATTATATTGAGTGTGCTGTTGACGATTGTAACGGTGGTTCTGTCTGTTTTTTGCGTTATGCGTCTGCGTCATCCCTTGCCGGCAAAGGCTGCGGCCCAGACCTCTGCCTCGATCGAGAAAGAGTGGTGGATGGAGCCGCCTGCGCTCACGCCTGACGAGGTGGCCGCGCAACAATGGCTGGCGGACATAACATACAGGCTGTCACCTGAGCAGGAAGATGAGTTCTGGGCTGTCGGCGGCAGTCAGCACGGCAACTTTTCCATTCGCTATCAGGCGGCTTTTGCAGGGTATGCGGCATCTGCGCTGGGTATGCGCACGCCTGCGTATGTCGGGCTCACCGGCAGGGTTATCAGCAATGCTGTGGCTAGAGTGGCTGACCGCAAGGCTTGGGGATATATCAGAAGCTACTGGAAGGATGAACCGTGGTTTCCTGACCCTTGCGCACGCGGCAACGTGATGTATACGGGGCATCTGATGATGCTGATGGCACTGCACGAGGCTCTGAGCGGAGAACGCACTTTCAACAGTTGCGGCGTGGATCTGGTTTGGGACGCGACCAACCGGTTCAATTACACATCTAAAAGGCTGGCTGAAATCACAGCGCGGCAGATCATGGAGGGTGACGGCGGCATCACCTGTGAACCGGGGCTGGTGTTTTTTGCCTGCAACAACCATCCGCACGTGACCTTCCGTCTGCTGGAGGGTATGGGATACGGTGACTGGCGCAGTGAGAGCCGCAAATGGGAGGCATGGGCGCTGGCCGGTTTGCGCGCGACCGCCGGGGGCGGAGCTTTCCGTCTGGTGCATCATGAGAAAAGCGGCTTGTCGCTGCCGAGGGGGTTGCCCGGGTATGACGGCTGGTGTCTGCTCTGGTACTCGCCCTGGGCTTCTGTTCCGGAGAACCTGCCGCGACTCTGGCGCCTTGCGCGAAACAAGCTTGACTGGAGCGAGTTTGAAGGAGAGCCGCGCGAAGAGCCTGAGTCGGTAGACGTGTCGGACTGCTGCAATCCGGTCAAGGTGCCTTCTGCGGCAACGGCATCTTTTTTGGCTGCCGCCGCGCGGGCATGCAAAGATGATGAGATTGCCTGCAAGCTGGAGGCGTGGCTGGACAGACATTTCCTTCAGGAGGCGCATGGCCGACTCTGGCTCGGAACACATAAGGAGTGGCGCATCGGTGCCAGTGCCAACCGATTCATTGCTCTGGCCCAAGCCAACGGCTCTGAACTGCGGCCTATGGTCAGACGTCCGCTGCCGAGAACTTATTTTGATGGTCTGATGCTGGAGTCTGTATTGCCGGATGACACGCCGGTGTATCAGGCGTACCGCAACAGGGAAGGCACGCTGCATCTGGAGATCGACGGGGCTGGAAAATCCGTGAACCTGCGTTTGCGTAATGCCGGATCCGATCCACAGTTCGAGGTTGACGGAAACACGCGCTGGAATTGGGATGCTGCCGAGCGTTCTTTGAAACTGGAAGCCTGCAACAGGATCAAGCTGAAGATCAGCCGGATACAGGGCAAATGAATGTCGAACGCAGAACAATGAACTCTGAAGTCTTCATGTCACATGCAACATGTTTCCTATCTGGAATATCTGTCATCGCGTTGATGTACGCAGCGGCGTTTCCCGTTGCGGCAGATGAGATCGCATTCTGGGGTTGTGAGGCGTCCGCAACCAATAGGGTGTGCGCTTCAAGCCGGACTGTAGCCATTTCTCCGTTTTTTGAGTCTCGGTTGTGTTCAACCGCCGAAGTCCCGCTGCAGAAGTTTTCGTCAAACAAGTTTGGTACGGTCTTGACCGTGCGCTAACCTTCAAACAGGAATGTGTTATTCATGAAAAAGAATGTATTTCTCCTGTCGCTTTCCGCATTCGTTTCGGCTGCCGTGCCTGCAGCGGACGAGGCGGCTGCTGCTGTCCCGGAAGTGCGGAACCTGTCCGTGGCGCAGACCAAAGACCGCGTGGTGAACATATCGTTTGAATTGACGCATAAAGCCATTGTCACGATGGATATCACGACGAACGGCGTATCCATCGGGGCTGAAAACTACCAGACGCTTCGCGAACCGCTCTCGCCCAAGGACGAGTTTCCGGCAAACAAGGTCATGGATGCGGGAGAGCATGCATGGATGTGGCGCCCTTCGAAAGAATGGCCGGGTCACAATTTCATGAACGGCGAATTCAAGGTGACGGTGCAGGCTTGGAGTTTTGATGCTCCGCCGCCTTACATGATCGTCGACTATACTATCAAGAGTAACATTACGTTTTATGCGGCGGCGGAGGATATTCCGGGCGGGATCAAGGAGGTGGATACGGAAGAAAATCCGCTTTCGAATGATGTCTATCGCTTGTCAAAGATAATTTTAAGAAAGATTCCCGCTGCCGGAGTTAAGTGGCGGATGGGGTCGCCCGAGAGTGAAACCTACCGTCGCGATGACGAGACGCCGCATTACGTCACTCTTACTAACGATTACTATGTCGCGATCTATCCCCTGACTTTTGCCCAGTGCAAGCGGTTTTTCCAGACAGCCGACGACAACAAGGTCTATACCTGGATAACCCCGAAAAACAACCAGTCGTACACGGGCTCACGAGGAGAGATTGAATCATACTGCTATCCGAATGACGGCCATGCCGTTAAACCCACAAGCGGATTCGGATACATGCGTGCGCGGACCGGATTGCGTTTCGACTTTCTTACGGAGGCGGAATGGGAATATGCCTGCCGGGCCGGAACTGAAGACGAATGGAACGGGAAGACGGAGGATGAAGTCTGCTGGCACGGGTTGACCAGCGCGGCCGCGTCCAATCCCGTCGGCACCAAATTACCGAATGCCTGGGGCTTGTACGACATGCACGGTCTTGTGAACGAATGGGTACTCGACCAATACGGGGAATATCCCGAGGCGCCGGTTGTATCTCCGGTGGGGGTTGATACGAATCCGAACAAGCGCGTCCTTCGCGGCGGCGTCATCAACCTCAAGGATTCTGGCGGCAGATACTTGTCGGCAATCTCCACGCGCTCGGCATTTCGCCATTCCTTTGATCCTACGCAAAAACAGACCACCGCCCCCAATCCGTTCGGTGTGCGAGTTTCCTGTCCGGCGTCGCTTCCCGAGTGGATGAGAAGGTGATGCCGTGAGCGTAAGGTTCCGCAGATCAAAATGAAAGACGCAAGAAAAATGCACATCAATTGCTTTCCCATTGCGGCGGTTTGCACTTCCGTTGCCTTTATCGCATCCGCATCGGTTATTGCTGACATGGAAAATCCCTCCGACGCGAATACTGCGGAGGTCGCCGCCTCCGGTTCGTGCACGATGGTCGACTTCGAAACTCCCGACGCGAAGGCCGCGTTCAAAAGTTCGTTCAGGCGTCCGAGGGCGAAGATCGTAAAGGAGTTCGCCACATCGGGCGGACACGCGCTTTCCCTTTCGTGGGACCGCTCTCACAGGATGGGGTTTACCATCCGCATTCCCGAGACTGATTTTTCCGCGTACGACCGCCTCGCCGTCGATGTCGTCAATGCGGGTGAAAATGCGGATCAGCTCACGCTCCACATTGCCGCTGCGGACGAAAAACTCGACGACAGCATTTACCGGACGAACGGCAAGCGCAGTTCCCACTACGCGCCGATCGGGAAATCCACGTGGCTCGTCGAACTTGACCAGTGGCCCAAGAAAGCCGCAAAGTCGCGTACGAAGATTTCGGAACTGCGCTTCTATGCACTCCATCCCTATGGCACCACGATGTATCTCGACAATATACGTCTGCTCAAAAAGGGCGAGGTTTTAGTGCCCGGCAAGTACCGTCCCGAAGACGAGGCGAAGATCGCCGCCATGGTCAAGACCGTGGAAGACTCAGAGCGCAAGGTGCGCTCGGATGCGAAGGCTGCTCTAAAGCGGGCGCAAGAAGACGCCGGAATAAAGGCCGGTGCGATTCTTGTCGGCACGGCTACGGCCATGGAACATGTGATGCCCAAAGCGCCGGACACGCTTGCCAAAGTGAAGGCTCCCGGTTGCGTGAGGGTGCGCCTTGCCTGCGGAGAATACGAAAGCATACAGATAGCGGCTTCTCCGGCAGATGGCGCACTCAAACGTGTTTCCGTACGGTGCGTGGGCGATCTCACCGGGCCTGGCGGCGCTTTGTTTGCAAAATCGAATGTCCTTTGTGCGGTTACAGGCTATACCAAGACGCTATATCAAGCTCCATATGCCGTCGGGCGCGTGGCGTTCAGGAACGAGTCAGACAAGACAGACTACAGGCGCAGAGGATATTTCCCGCGTCCAGGCTGGTATCCCGACGTGATTCTCGACCACGTTCGCGAAGCTGATATCGACGAAGATGTGGTACAGAGTTTCTGGGTGCGCGTGACTTGTCCCCGCAGCCAGAAGGCAGGCGTCTACCGGGGCGAACTTTGCGTGTCGGCGGAAGGAGCAGACCTGTTGAGTCTTCCTTTTGAGGTCAGGGTTAATGGATTCGAGCTTCCCAGGCTTCCGGTCATGCCGGTGGCGATGAACTTCAATCCGAGGGGCGGGCAGGGTTGGCTGCCGACGAATTCCGAGCTTGTCGAGCGTCAGGCCGCGAAAAGCGATCCGTCTGCTCCGGCGAACATCTGGAAAAAGCGCCATGCTCAATGGGTGGACTTTCTCGCCGACTATCTCATCACGTACGATTCGCTCTATCGCGTGAGCCGTTCCGATTTCGATCCTGAACCGAACTGGGATGCGCTCTTGCGCCTGAAAAACCAGGGGCGGCTGGGGTATTTCAATCTCGCCTACTGGGGCATGAGGAGACCCGGCGAAAAGGCGTTGCAAGACTGGCGGGAAAAATCGGTGCCGTACTACCGCCGGATATACGACAAGGCAAAGGAGTTGGGCATTCTCGACAAGGCGTTCTTCTACGGCAACGATGAACTCAACCCCAAGGATTTTCCGAATATCCGACGCTCGGCAGACCTGTTCCGCAAGGAGTTCCCCGGCGTGCCGCTGATGACCACGGCGCGGGATGTCGATTTCGGCGTGGGCACCAATTCGCTCGGCAACGTGGACTGCTTCTGCCCGCTCACCGGACGTTATAACTTCGAGAAGGCCGAAAAAGCCAGAAAAAGCGGTCGTAAGGTATGGTGGTACGTCTGCGACGGCCCTACGTGGAACTGCGCCAATTTCCATGTCGAGAACAAGCCCATGGATGGACGCTTGCTGGTTGGCGCGCAATCCGTGTTCTACAAGGCTGACGGCTTTCTGTACTGGCAGATATCGAAATGGCTTTCTCCTCGCACGGTGGGGTGCGGTCCGTTTACCGATTGGGTGGCCGCAAGCTGCTTCGGCTTCAACGGAGAAGGGTATCTCACGGCCATCGGGCCGGACGGAATGCCCTTGCCGACGGTGCGTCTCGAAAATTTCCGGGACGGTCTCGAAGATCATGCGTACGTGAAGATACTCAAGGATCTCATGGCATCTCACGGCAAGGAGGACGATTGGATCCGCCGTGCGCGTGAACTTGCAGCCATTCCGCCTTCACTGGTCAAGGCTCTCGATTGCTTCAGTGACGATCCCTCCGAACTTTACGCATGGCGCGATTCGATCGCGGACTTGATAGAGTCCGCTTCGCGCTGACACGGAAAGCCCTTTGGCTGCCGTCTTGGCGGATCGACTCCCAAAAAATACTCGTCCAAGTCAGAGCAGTATCCCGGCTTCAATTAATCTCTGCCCAACCTCTGATTACACCTCAAGAATAGCGTGAGGTATATCACAATTTTTTCTGATATGCCTCAAACATACTCTTGCTTTAAGACGTTTGAAGAGATAGCATGAGGTATATTGAAAAGTAATGGAGTCTTGTTATGCCTCGTGACGAGTTCTGCGTCGTGTCTCCTACTGATCCCGACCCCCAATGGCCGGACGGCTATGTGGCGGTGCTGCGCGAGGCGGGAGCGCAGGAAAAAACAAT
>JAQVQN010000158.1 GCA_028701555.1 Kiritimatiellia bacterium
CCCGCTGCCCGTGTAAGCCTGCGGATGCGCCATCCGGATCTTTCCGCCATAATATTCGCTGTCAACATCAAAGATGCCAGCCCCGGCCAGCGTCAATGTGCCCTGGCCGTATTTTTTCAACTGCGCGGCAATTGCGCCGCCCGCCGAAATGTTGCCGCCGATAACAACGTCTCCGTCACCATCGACAGAAATGGCTTTTGTGCTCGGCGTGCCGCCGCTGGGTGCGCCAGCGATGTTTCCGTTCAGCACGAGAGGATAGGACAAGCTGTCGTTTTTGAAATTATGCTGGCTCCACGATGTCGATGTGTGCATTTGGATCGCGGCGTCCACACGCTGCGTGGCTGTCACGGCGCTGTCCATCGTCATCAAACCGCTAGCCTCCATAACAAGCGTCTGCGCGTTTACACCACCCACACCAAGCGTGTATCCGGCCACGCTGCCGGAAATAAACCCGATGTTCTTGACGCTGGACAAACCAGCGAGATCGAGCCAAGTGAATCCGTTGCCGCCACCGTCGAAGGTCGCGGTCTGTCCAGTCGCGTTTCCAGGATGCGTGGATCCGCTCCAGTTGGCGCTGTTGACCCACACGTTGTCCTGAGTGCCCAGCCATGTGCCGCTGGCGCCCAATCCTTGCATGACCAGACCGGCAACGGCCATCGTGACCGCCAGAACTTTCCGGTAACCTTTACTGTCTGTCATAACCACCTCTTTTTTCTTGTTTGACTTATCCGCGCGTTTTTTAACGCGGCACACACCACACATAACTGTTTATAGGATACACCTGACAAATGAAGAGCGCATTTACGATTATGCGAAATACGATTACTATTTTGCGAAGTGTTTTCAGCGCATAAACACGCCTCAACGGCTCGCGGGGACGCTCGCCCCCCAGCGCCATTCCTGACCGCAGGTATATAGGGCGAGCGTCCCCGCGAACCGCCGGTCAATGCCCCAAAAGGCAAACCACCAATATATCAATTATTAATCCCTAGACAGGCTGCGAAATAGTAAAGACGCCCGATCGACGATGATGCCGGCCACGCGTTGCGTCGTTACGGTGTCGTTGGCTGCACCCAGAAGATCAGGGTTCTGCAGTCC
This sequence comes from Kiritimatiellia bacterium, assembly GCA_028701555.1. GTDB lineage: Bacteria > Verrucomicrobiota > Kiritimatiellia > RFP12 > UBA1067 > JAQVQN01. The sequence goes on from JAQVQN010000158.1 coordinate 1,099, forward strand.
TTCGATACACTTGCCGCACATGTCCGCGATCCGTTCACGCAGCATCGGCCAACCCACGCTGGCTTCCTGAGTCATCTTCTTCCACTGCACTGGCGTGATCGTCTCGATGGATTCGCTCTTTCCGATCTTCATGGCGGGTGTCTTGGAGAGTTCCGTCCATGCAAGTGTGCAGACCAGATCGTAGAATGGCGCGAGCCGCCGGTCACTCTTCTGGTAGAGCATCGAGTAGTTTTTGCCGTGCGCGTCGGCATTGCCGATCAACACATTAAAGATCAACCCATCCAGGAAGTCACGGATGTCCAGCGCCGAGACCGTAGACCACTCGCGAAGCAGCCCGATACAGTCGCGCAGGAGCGGACCGCCTTCCTGCTGGTACTTCCGTTCCGGCGGGAACCCCAGCGCCTGACAGAAATCTTCCTGATGAACACGAGTGACCGAGCCGTCCACATTGATGATACGGTCATATCGCTGGACGACGAGGCACGGCTTGTTGCCAACCGAGCGGACGGTCACCGGAGGAACATTCAAGCCGACTACTCGGGCCAGCGTCATGCAAAACGCCTCGGTGGCCACCAGCCCAGGAAATCGCTCGGGCTCCGGCTTGATGATGTGCGTGCTCGGCGTGTTGCCGAGAGGCAGCGCAATCGCAGCATCTCTAATCAGGACTGGCAACTTCGACTGCGACCCAGCCAACGAAAGCCGCAGCCCTTCGCGTCCCGCCATCAGCGGACGGCGGGGCAGTTCCGCGACTATCTCTTCCAACTCCTTCTCGCTGAGTGTACGAACGCGCGTCTCGCCCTCGTTCGGGGGAGGCACGTCCTCCGGCAGCAGGCTAACCGCACCCGCACATTCGCCGCCGATCCGCTCCAGCATGACGAAATCGTTGCGCTGGCTAATTCCTAAAACGGCAGCGATCTGATTCCGTTGTCCCTCGTCGGGGAGGATGCCGGCGAAGAAAGGACGCGCATGCTTTCCCCTGAACGGCTCGCTCTGCAGCGGCAGCGACCGTGAGAGCGGCACGGCATCCGACCGGCCTAAACATGCCTGGGCATAGCGGAACTCGAGAAGTCCGCTGTCATCCTCGTCCAGCGTGCCGACCTGCTCGCCATTCAGGTAGACAATCAGACGTTTCATAACCTTTTGCCTCCCGTCGCATCGCTGCCGAGGAGCGTCGTTTCGATTACAATCCCCAGCGCTTTCATGACCTGGAGCGCCTTACCGATCTGACAAGTTGGCTTTCCCTTCTCTAAGTCGACGATGAAACGTAGCCCCGTGCCGCAGGTCATTGCAAGTTCCTTCTGTGTGATCTGCAGTTGCTTGCGCCTCGTTCGTATCGCAGTCCCGAGCTGTTCTATGGTTTTCATCTTATTGTTCCCGCTCGGTAATATCGCATAGCATCGGCGATCTGTCAACCGCAAGATTCCCGTTCGGTAATATCTGGGTGCGATTCAACAAAGTGGAATCGCACCCTGCGGGCAGAGCCAGCAACCCAATATCATTTCTCTCACAGAGTCACAGAGAGCACAGAGGATATAATAAATCTCTGTGAGCCCTGTGCCTCTGTGAGAATTACAACTTGTTATTTATTGCCTTTGCTGGTTTGTCAGGCACTATCGGTGTGCCTTAAAGCCTGGCAACACATGAGATGGGGTGCGCCTTCATTTTGATGCACGACTCATCTCTGCTGTGATTTCCAAGAGCGAGACCGCATTGCAGGGAATTTCGACGAGCATGCCGTCTAACTCACCAACGCTAATCTTCTTTTCCGGCTCCAGGAGTTCCAGACCCATGCGCGCCTTGATCTTCGCGATCTCTTCCGCCGTCGGATTTTCCGGCGACCCAGCCTCCTTGAACGCGGTGAAGGCATTACTGTGCGCGCGGTCAATGCGCCAATGCCGCAGCTTCAGCGCTACCCCCTGCGTCCAAGCGGTTTTGACATTAAGCCTGACTGTCTGCGACGCGCCGTTGTTCTCAATCTGGTCCGCCTGGTAATTGACCAGAACAACGGTCACCTTATTGGCGTCCCGCGCGGCAAAGGCCGCCACCGGACCTTCCGCCGGACACCCTTCTACCTTCACAAGTTCATCCGCCAGCCGTGCCAGCAGCCGGTAAGCGTTCAAGATCGGCTTGTGGAAACCATTTTTTGTGTGCAGAGTGCGGTAGCCCATGAAATCCTTCGTCGGAAACTTCTCGTAGCCGGACGCGCAGAAGGTGAACGCCGTGATGTTGCGGTCGTGCTCTTGCCGCATACGGATATGCCGCTCCACCCAGGCGACCAGAAACGCCGCACCGTACTCGGAGTTGCGGATAACCGCTGAAGCGCGGGTTTCGACGCCCTTCGTTCCCCCTGAAGACTCGCCCCACTCCTCGACATGGATCGGGATGTTTCGCAGACCGGGATATTTGTCGCGCATGTCGGCTAACCGGATATGCTGCTCGATCAGATAAGCGACATCCGGATATTTCCGCCCCGGCCCGCCGCCTCCACCGCTGCCGCCATAGGTGTGGACCGCAATGAAATCTATTGGTGAACCGACCGCACCAGTGGCGTGATTGGTTCCTTTGGACACGTGATCCAGAAAGAAGGTGAGGTTCTGAGGCTTGGTGTAGGTTCCCGTCGAGGTCAGCGCCGGCCCGCCGATCATGATCTCGGGGCAGACGCTTTTCACGCCTTTAGCGAAGTAGTCGTATAGCTTAAGGTATTCGGGCAGATCCTTGTTGTGCCAGAACCCGATATCCGGCTCATTCCAGCAGCGGAAGGTCCAGCGCGTGACTTCGTCCCGTCCGTATTTGGCTATGACATGCCGGGTGAAGTCTGCGCACAGTGCCTCCCACTGCCGGTAGTCTTTCGGTGGCGATATGCACACCTTAACGCCGGTGGAGCGACGCATGACGGATTTCGGGTGAGACGCAAGAATCTTGGGCATGCCGAAGAACACGACCTTGAGCCTGTTGCCGGTCGCCAATATCATCTCCGCCATCTTGTCAAAACGGCTCCAGTCATAAGTCACCGTGCCGTCATCCGCCACCCGCGCCGCGTATTCAGGCTGGTTGTATATGCGCACAAACTGCCGCGCCGCGCCCGCTTCCGCCAACAGCCGCAAGAGTGCCTGTCCCTGCTCTGCCTCAAGCGATTCGGTCGGATGGATGATCTGGCTGGCCCAGAAAGGTTCCAGTTTATCCAACGACTGCGTCGCGTCTACCGTCACCGGCAGCACCGACACCGTCTGCGCCAGCGCACTGACGCCGCAGCATACCGCCACATACAACCAAAGCTTATTAAACCCTTTCATCAGCATTATCTCTTCCTCTATTACTCACTCGTATCATTAGCGACGAGCATACGGGACAAGGGCGCACTTTGATCGTTTAGCCGGTATCCTGGCGGCCATGAGCTTGTCGAATGGCAAACGAGCTCGTGCGCATCGTCCCGTACGCCGAAGCTTCCAGCTTGTTCGCCTGTCTGCGCCTAAACGAAAACACTCTTGTCAGCTATAATCAGCGGATAATCGGCCAGCGGCAAGGTGTCGAACGACGCGATCTCGTACAACGCACCAGACAGCGGGTCAAGCAGTCGCGGCGACGGCATCATGGCCTTGTCCGCCTCTCCGATGACAACTTTGACCTGCTTGGCCGGCACATCTTTAGTCAGGTCTTCGACTGCCCAATACGCCACCAGCGGTTTGCCGTGCCGCTTGAAGCCCGCCGCCCAAGTCTCGATCCCGTCTGCGCCTTCCAGTTTAAACGGTTTCATCCGGGACCGCACCGTCTCCGCGTCGAACAGCGCGCAAAGGTTCTGATACGCGAAGTACGACGGTTTTGGCGTGTAGTCCTCGCCGCGCAATATGCCTTTCAGATTCACCTTGCCGCGATAACCGACCAGATCCACGATCAGGAAGTACGAGGTCAACTCCACCTCCAGCCGCAGATCGCTGACAATACGACGCAGCAGCCATTTAGCCTGCCGCGTCTCATTCCAGTCCTGCTGGCTCAACGCCCCGGCACTGCCTTTCTTGGACGGACAACCGTTCTCGCCCTGCCACAGCCCGATGTGCGCCGCGTTGTGTTCCTTCAGCACACTGCGTAACTTGGCCACATCCTGATCGTAACCATGCTCCGGAATCGGACGGTACGGGTGATAAGAGACTTTGTCCACATGCTTGGCCAACCCGTTATCAAGACATGTCTTGAAATACCCGTGCGGTACACCCGCAAACCCGCAACCGATGATCACCGCGCCAGGAACCCTTGCTCTTATAATCGGTGCTGTCTGCGCCACCAGCTTGGCGTAAGCCGCCGCATCAGGCTCGCCCGGTTTCCAGAAGCCCTTGATATTGGGCTCGTTCCATATCTCCCAGTGCTTGACCCGCCCCTTGAAATGCTCGGCCAGTTTCTCCGTGTACGCCAGCCACGCCTGCATGGCCGTCTCGTCGAACACCGGCACCCATCCCACTGCCGTGGCATCGGCCTTCGGTGTGTAGAGCGGATTGCCGTAGCCGAGGTTGAACCACGGCTGTATGCCGATCTTGAGCAGATTGTCGACCACCTCGTCCAGCCACGCGAAGTCATACACGCCTTTCTCTTTTTCGCACCGCACCCAGCCGGTCTGACAACGCGCCCACTTCACGCCGAGTTCCGCCGCGTGCGCGTAGGTGCGGGCCGGGTCGAAGAGCTCGCGGTCGAGCGTCTCAAAACCGATCGACAGCGGCGAGGCCTTGATTTCAGATGAACGCCTGGTCTTAAGCTTTCCCGCCGCGCGCAAACCACATGACGAAAAAACCTCTGACGCGCGTGCCGGCATGGCCCAAGGCATAAACATGGCCGCCGCCGCGCACTCTGCACATCCTTGACTGAAACGCCGCCTACTACACATCATTCGCATATCTGCCCTCCCTTTCCTGAAAGTTGAGCGTTTCACGTTAAACGTTAAACCTTAAACGTTGAACCTTAAACGTTAAACCTTAAACCTTAAACGTTAAACGTTCCAGTTACCCCTTAGTTT